>JAFLJU010000218.1 GCA_022712835.1 Desulfobacteraceae bacterium | reverse complement strand
TGGTACGCCTGGAGAGATTCGAACCCCCGACCTACGGATTAGAAGTCCGTTGCTCTATCCAGCTGAGCTACAGGCGCAAACAGGAAGGACTTATATCAAAGACGTCCGCGCTTGTCCATAGAAAAATGATCGAATGGTAATTATTTGTAAAATATATTGCTTTTATAGAGAGCATGATAATGGTATACTCAACTTTTATCCACACATGCTAAGGTTCACTGAATGAAGAAAAAAATAGATCAAAAGAAACCAGAGGTACCCAAACGGCTGACAAAAAGAGATTTCCATGTTCCGTTATCCAAGGTAAAAACATCCAGCTCCAGGGCCATTGCTAAATCAGATCCCATTCAGAGCTATCTGAATGAAATCAACCGGTATAAGCTTTTAAACCGAGATCAAGAGGTTGAGCTGGGCAAACGGATCCAGGAAGAGGAAGACCAGGAAGCCGCCTATATCATGACCACATCCAACCTGCGACTGGTGGTAAAAATTGCCCTGGAATTCCAACGAATCTGGATGCAAAATCTTTTGGACCTGATCCAGGAGGGGAATATCGGGCTTGTCCAGGCGGTCAAAAAGTTTAATCCCTATAAAAATGTCAAATTTTCATATTATGCCTCTTTCTGGATCAAGGCCTATATCTTAAAGTTTATCATGGACAATTGGCGCATGGTAAAGATCGGCACAACCCAGGGACAGCGGAAGCTTTTTTTCCGGCTGAAAAAGGAAAAAGCACGGTTGGTTGAGCAGGGATATGATCCCAAACCCAAACTGCTTTCCGAACGGTTGGGGGTCTCAGAAAAAGAGGTAGTGGATATGGACCAGCGTCTGGCCAACTGGGATCTATCCCTGGATGAACCCTTAAAAAACGATTCCAACACCGAACGGATTGAATTTATCAATGTGGAAACCGACTCCTCCGAAGACAGGATCGCCAAAAAAGAAATCGAAGAGATTCTCCATACCAAGGTGGCCGAATTTAAAAAAACCCTGAATGATAGAGAGTTAGATATCTTTGTTCGACGGATATTTTCCGACACTCCCAAGACCCTTCAGCAGATTGGAGAAGAGTACTCCATTTCCCGGGAACGGGTTCGCCAGATTGAAAATAATATTTTAAAGAAAATGAAAGCGTATTTCAAAAAAGACATGGTTGATTTTGACATGTATGATCACAACCAGTAAAATCCCCAAAAAGCCTTCACAAAAAAAGGTCATGAACTCCATGAAAAAACAATCTGTCTGGATCTTTTTATGTCTCGTTTTATTGATATCCATTTCTGGATGCAACCAGGGCAAAACCACTTCAGGCCCCCAGGGGTCGAGCCTTCTGGAAGATATTGCCCGGAAAGAATCCCAAACATCTGCCACATATTTTTACCTTGAGTACAGATTACATGCCCAAAAGGATGAAATCCCCGAGGCCATCGAGTCCCTGGAAAAAGCCATTGAAAGGGATAAAAAATCTGCCTTTTTAAAAAGAGAATTGATTGGGCTCTATCTGGTGCAGAAAAATGATGCCCAAGCCCTGGAAATGGCGCAGACCCTTGTGAATCAGGACCCGGAAAACGCGGACAATCTGCTACTCCTGGTCCGGTTGATCAAACCATCCGGGCAAGAAGCCCAATTGGAAGGCCTTTTAAAAAAGATACTCACACTGGATCCCAAGAACAAGGAAACCTACCTTCGCCTTGGCAAGATCTATATGGACAATCAAAATTCCCAGGAATCCCTTGATCTGTTCTCCCGGATGGCGGAACAACTCCCGGATTATTATGTTGCCCATTTTTACCTCGGGGAAGCACATTTGTTAATGGATCACCAGGACCCGGCAAAAGATGCTTTCTTAAAAAGCATTGAATTGGAGCCGGAACTTGTGGAACCTCGGTTCAGGTTGATTGAGATTTATGAAAAACAGGGGGGGGGAAACCACAAGAAACAGATCCTTGAATCCTATGAAAAAATCCTTGAGATTGAACCGGAAAATGACCGGGCAGTCCTTGAGATGGCCCTTTTCTATTACAAAAATAATGAAAAGAAAAAAGCCGCCTCCCTGTTTGAGGAGCTGGGCCATGAAGCCAAAGAGACCCCCCGCCTGGTCATGTCGGCAGTGGATACATTTCTTTCTGAAAAACGATATCAGGATGCCGTCATTGTATTTTCCCAGCTGATCAAGGCTGATCCTGACAATGCCAATTTAAATTTTTTTACCGGCATGGCCTATGAAGCTGTGGAAAAAAAGGAAACCGCCATCCAGCATTACCTCAAAGTGACACCGGACCATCCCCAATTCAAAAAAACCCTGTTGAGCATTGCATTCTTGTACCGGGATCTGGGACACCCCCAACAAGCGATCCAAATGCTGACAAACCAATACCAAAAAGATCCCAAAGATATCGATATCATCTCGTTTCTGGCATCCTTTTACGAAGATCAGGCCCAATATGACAAAGCCATAACCCTTATAGAAAATGGGCTGCAAACAGTCCCGGACAATACCACCCTGCTTTTCCGGCTGGGAACCATCCAGGATAAGGCAGGACTCAAAAAGCAGACCATTGCAACCATGGAAAAAGTGATCAAAATAGACCCGGAGAATGCCAGTGCCCTGAATTACCTGGGATACACCTATGCAGACATGGGGATCAAATTAGATCAGGCCCTGGACCTGATTTCAAGGGCCATGAAACAAAAGCCAGAGGACGGATATATCATTGACAGCATGGGGTGGGTTTATTACCAGAAGCAAGACTATGAAAAGGCCGTCCATTACCTGGAACGGGCCGCCCAATTAAGTGATTTTGAATCAATCATCGCAGGTCACCTGGCAGATGCCTATGAAAAAAACGGGCAGTTGACAATGGCATTGACCACTTATAAGAAAGCACTGGCCAATATTAAAAAGCAGAAGGTTGAAAACAAAGAAGCTGTGAAAAAGGAAAAAGAAAAGCTAACCCGGGAGCTTAAGGAAAAAATTGAGAAGCTTACAGAAAAACTCAATGAAGAATAGGCTTTGTGGGGTCTTTTCCCCCCTGATTTTTCTGGGCACGGGTTTTATTTTCCTGTTAGTTATTTCCGGATGTACCCCCCTTAAACCCCAAACGGACCCGACCTTGGATAAAAAAGCCAGCCTCCTTGCCAAGAGTACCAGATCCTTAAACCAGGATATACTATCTTCCAAGGGAACCGGATGGGTAGAAGTTACAACCCACCAGCGGAAAGACAAATTCAAACTGGCATGGGCAGCACAAGCCCCCAACCGGCTCAGGATCACCCTTCTTGTATCGGGCCATCCGGTTGAAACCATTGTGGCCACAGGCGAACATGTGACCTTTATCTCCCACACAGGAGAACACCCCCCCCATACCACACTTTCAAGTGATCCGGATCTGGAAAAGTTTATACAGATCCCAATGAAGCTGTCCGGGTTGACAGCCCTTCTACTGGGACGCATCCCTTTAGAAGATTTTGACAATGCTTGGTTTGAACCGAACAAAAACACCTTGCCCCCTGTCGTTCTATCACAAAACTTTAAATCCACCCGCCAACAGCTTTATGTGGATGAACACAATCAAGTGCAACGATTGGTCTCTTTAAGCTCAGACAACACCCCCCTCTATGACATCACCTATCTTGACTACCAGACCCATGGACAAAGTCGTATTCCTGCGACCCTTTTAATTCAGGGTGTTGCAGGCCGTAAGATCCTTCTAAGCCTTATTCGATTTATCCCAAATCCCCCCATAAAAGAGTCTGTATTCAGGTTGACAGAGTCTGGATCATGATCATTATTTGAAAAGTTTAACCCATTAAAATTCCCCAAAGGAGATAGTTGATATTATGATTCACGAAAATGTAGATACCGCAAAAAAAAGCAGCGGCTGCCCTTCCCAGGGTGGCGGTGGTGATATGGCCGACAAACAAAAAGAGCAGCAGGCAATGATCAAGGATTCCCTGGGCAAGATCAAACACAAGATCTTTATTCTAAGCGGAAAAGGCGGTGTGGGGAAAAGCTCGGTATCCGCAAACCTGGCCGCCAGTTTGTCTAAGAAAGGCTATAAAACCGGCCTCATGGATGTGGATGTCCACGGCCCTTCCATTGCCCATATGCTGGGATTAACCGAGCTTTTAGATATCAGCCCGGACCAGCAACGACTCATGCCCAAACAGGTTAATGAAAACCTCAAAGTGGTGTCAGTCCAGGCACTGATGCAGGACAAGGACCAGGCCATCATCTGGCGGGGACCGGCCAAAACAGGGATGATCCAACAATTTATCGGCAATGTGGAATGGGGTGACCTTGATTTTTTGATCATTGATGCCCCCCCGGGCACAGGAGACGAGCCTCTTACGGTTGTCCAGAACATCCCAGAAGCCCTGGGAGTAATTGTCACCACTCCCCAGGAAGTGGCCTTGTCCGATGTCAGAAAATCCATTTCTTTTTGTAAGACGGTTAAAATGAAAACCCTTGGCCTTGTGGAAAACATGGCGGCCTTTAAATGCCCCCATTGCAACGAAGGTATAGACCTGTTTAAAAACGGAGGCGGTGAAAAAACTGCAAAATCCCAGGGACTTGAGTTTTTAGGCTCCCTGCCCTTTGACACTCGGGTAGTGGCTTCTGGAGACAACGGGGTCCCCATGATGTTTGAAGATACCACAACAGAATTCACAACGGCATTTGATACGATTGTGGACAATATTCTAAAACAATTGTAAGCAAAATATCTTGAATGATAACTTTAAAAAAGCCAGGGAACTTAAATGTTTTCTAACCCTTCGGGAAAAAGAAAACTTAGGTGAACTGGCTTGTTTTTCCCACACCGCCCAAAGGCGAAGACCGGAACCCCATGCCGAAAATGAATACCGCCAGGCCTTTAGCATCGATGCCGACCGGATACTCAACTCCATGTCCTTTACCCGGTATATCGATAAAACCCAGGTGTTTTCCCTTATCAAAAATGACCACCTCACCCACCGGGTTCTCCATGTTCAGCTGGTATCGCGTGTGGCCAGGACCATTGGCCGGTACCTTGGGTTAAATGAGGATCTTATTGAAGCGGCATCCCTGGGACATGATATTGGCCATGCGCCTTTTGGCCATGACGGCGAAGTTTTTTTGTCAAAACTGACCCATGCTAGGGGAGCCGGACACTTCCACCACCCCCTTCAGAGTATCCAGTTTTTAGATCGAATTGAAAAACAAGGACAAGGCTGGAACCTTTGCCTCCAGACCATGGATGCTATTGTCTGCCACAACGGAGAGGCCCACTCCAAACGTCTGATCCCCAAAAAAAATCGCACCCTCAAAGAGTTTGATGCCATGGTCCAGGCCATTAAACAAGACCGGGTCTGCAATGAAATTCCCATGACCATGGAAGGATGTGTGGTCAGAATGGCCGATACCATCAGCTATATCGGCCGGGATCTGGAGGATGCCATCCGCTTAGGGCTGGTTACCCGGGACCAGGTGCCCCCCGAGTGCAAACAAACCCTGGGCCAGACCAACGGCACCATTGTCTTCAATCTGGTGACGGACCTGATCCACAACAGCCTTGGCCAGCCCTTCATCGGTTTTTCAGATCCCATATCCGAAGGATTGAAAAAACTAAAACAATTTAATTATGGCTATATTTACAAAAATCCGATGATCAAACGACATTTGTCTTCCATTGAGGAGATTTTTAACTATCTGTTTGAACACTATCTGTCCGACCTTGAACACGGCCGTGAGACCTCGGATATTTTCACAAAATTTATAAACGGTATGGCAGAAGGGTATACAAGTGATCATACCCATCCCGAGATTGTCCGGGATTTTATTTCCGGCATGACCGATTCCTATTTCATCCGCCAGGCACCGCCCCATCTCAAACCGGTTTATATTGACCATGTTTGAGAACAGAGGAGTTTACCGCAGCCAGCACCAAAAAAAGGGACTTGTTTCCTTTGATATAACCGTCAAAGAGACCAATTTAAATATCCAGGCCGTGACCGACCTGACGGATGCTGCCATCCGGGCGGCCTTAAAATACCGACTATATATTGAAACCCATATCCGCCAATACCCTGAATTTGCAACCTCCCTGTCTCCATTGCCACCCCCTTCCTTTGTTCCTGGCATTATCATGGATATGATGAAGGCCGCACAGCTTGCAGATGTCGGCCCCATGGCTGCCGTGGCCGGGGCAATGGCCGAGTATGTCGGGCGGGATCTTCTGGAGATGTCCCCGGAAATTCTGGTGGAAAACGGGGGGGATATTTTTATCCGGTCAGAAAGTGATACCGTGTTCAGTATTTATGCCGCCAATTCCCCCTTAAGCATGACCATGGGGATAAAGGTGGCACCACAGGAAGCTGCCTTTGCCATGTGCACCTCGTCGGGCACCCTGGGCCATTCCAAAAGTTTTGGAACAGCAGATGCAGTGAGCATCATGGCCCCCTCCTGCTGCCTGGCAGATGCAGCGGCCACCGCCCTTTGCAACATGGTAAAAGATGAAGACGACATTGAAAAGGCCCTCCATCTCGGGCAACAGATCCAGGGGATCCAGGGGATTGTCATCATAAAAAACGAAAAGATCGGACTATGGGGAAACATGCAACTTATCAGACTTACCTGATTCATTCTCCAATCCACATGGGTCAAACCACAGGTCAAGTAACAGGTGGTCAACACAACCAGTACCCGATTTAATACAGGGTGCCGACCTTGGCCTCCACAGCTCTCACAATGCTGCCGTCCCGGAGCAATTGCTTGACCTTGGCAATATCGTCGGACAAAAGCCTATCTTCCGTTCTATAATCCACCTTTCCTCTGATCACCTCATAGGCTGCCAGGGTTCCGTCCCCTGCCTTGAAATTGGTAAACAGATCAATGGCCTGGGCCCCGCAAAGCAGTTCAATGGCAATCACATTCTCAGTATTGTCCACAATATTACGGCACTTTCTGGCGGCAAAGGCCCCCATGGACACATGGTCTTCCTTGTTGGCTGAGGTGGGAATGGAATCCACGGAAGCCGGATGGGCAAGCACCTTGTTTTCTGAAACCAGGGAAGCTGCGGCATACTGGGCAATCATAAACCCGGAATTGAGCCCCCCATCCTCCACCAAAAAGGCCGGAAGCCCTGATAATTGAGGATTGACCAGCCGTTCAATACGCCGTTCGGAAATATTGGCAAGCTCGGCTATGGCAATGCCCAGAAAATCACAGGCCAGGGCCAGGGGCTGACCATGGAAATTACCACCCGATAAAAATTCTTCGGATTCAGGAAAAATAAGGGGGTTTTCCGTGGAGGAATTCATTTCCACCCGGATCACCCGTTCCACATAAGAAAAGGCATCCCAGGAAGCCCCATGGACCTGGGGAGAGCACCTCAGGGTATAGGCATCCTGGACCTGGGAGCAATCCTGGTGGGAGGAGATGATTTCTGAATTCTCTGTCATCTTGAGCATGTTCTGGGCGGCCTTCATCTGGCCTATATGTGGACGGGCCCTGTGAATCCTGGGATCAAAGGCGCTTCGGGTTCCCATGAGGGTTTCAAGACTCATACTGGCCGCGATGTCGGCATGCTTACACAAATTCAAGGCATCATGGAGGGCAAGACACCCCAGAGCAATCATGAACTGGGTACCGTTGATCAAAGCAAGACCTTCACCTGCTGCCAATTCCAGGGGCGATATTGATTTTTTTGCAAGCGCTTTGGCACCTGTCATGCGCACTCCGTCCACAAAGGCTTCTCCCTCTCCGATGAGAACCAAAGACAAATGGGCCATGGGCACCAGATCCCCGCTGGCACCCACAGATCCTTTTTCCGGCACCACCGGTATGATACCGGTGTTTAAAAGGGCAGCCAATTTTTCAATGGTTTCCAGGCGAAGTCCAGAATTGCCCCGGCAAAAATCATTGATACGCAGGGCCATCATGGCCCTGACCACATCATCTTCCACGTGATTTCCCATGCCAGCGGAATGGCTTAACAAAATCTTTTTCTGAAGTTTTTTGGTATCTTCAAGGGAGATGGTCACATTGGACAAAGCCCCGAAACCCGTCGTCACCCCATATATTCTGACGCCGTCATTCACCCATTTCTCCACCAATTGTCTGGCTTTATTTATCCTTGCTTCCGATTCAACGGAAATGGCTACTTCCACACCCTGGCGTGCAATGGCAAGAAGCTCTTCCAACTGAAACTTCTCTCCGTTTAGAATTATTTTTTGGGTCATCTGTGTCCTCTTTGTGGTTTACCGATTATAGGTTTGCCGATTTTTGGTTTACCGGTTTTTGGTTACCGGATTTATGGGCCAATTGCTTCGTCTTAGAAGGGCTATCACCGGCTGAAATTTCCTTTGAGTTTATACCGTGAACCCGGAGAAATAATTTTGCTATAGGTGGCCACCCGATCAAAAGACCAGGTTCTGCGGGTCAGTGATAAACAGGGATCTTCCGGTGCTATGTTTAAATAGTGCTGAATGGTTTTACTGACTCTAACAGCTTCGATAACGTGTTCAGCTTCCTGAATGGGTGCCACCTTGAGCAGGTAATCACTGGGGGTGATCTGTTTAAAATCCTGGTCCAGGTACAAAGGGGCCACCGTCGGATTGATATACCGTTCAGAATACTGAACCCCGACCCCTCTGTCCTTGTGCAGAATAATGGAATGAAAAATACGATCGTCTTCAACCAAATCCATCCGAGTGGCGATTTCACGGGACAATCGCTCTTCTTTCAACAACAAAATCTCACAGGAATGGACGCCCCCCCAGTCCGAAATTTCCCGGGCAATACTCTTGATCGTCAGCAAAGATGCTTCTGGTTTGGGTTTTGCCACAAAGGTTCCCACTCCCTGGACCCTTAGAATTCGATTCTCTTCGGTGAGCTCTTTTAAGGCCCGGTTGGCCGTCATCCGGGAGGCATTAAATGCCTTGGCAAGTTGGGTTTCTGAAGGGACCTTGTCTCCTGACTTTAATTGTCCTGACTCAATATCTTTGACAACACTTTTTTTTATTCGTTCATACAGCGCATAGGGCTGATCTAATTTTCCCACGTCCCATCCTGTTTGTTAAAATTGGATTTCAATAATTCTTGACTTCACTTCTATACTTGTATAGACAAGTAGTATCCAATCCCAATAAAAATGTCAACACCACCCTTAAGGAAAATGAAACCAGAAAAAATCAAACCTGGGTAAAATCAAATAAAGGAAAATCAAATAAGGGAAAAATCAACATGACTCTGCCCGAAATACCCATAAAACCCTTTCCAAAGACCATTGACAAGCTGTTTATCAACTGCCATCTGGCCACCATGGAAAATGGTAACTATCACAATATTTTAAATGCCGCCCTGGGGGTAACCGGGGAAAAAATATCCTGGACAGGCAAACTATCCGACCTGCCCCATGCCCCTGAAAAATTGGCCTGCAAGGTAATTGACTGCCAAAACCAATGGATCCTGCCAGGGTTTGTGGACTGCCATACCCACCTGGTCTGGGCAGGCTCCCGATCCCATGAGTTTGAAATGCGACTGGGGGGCGCCAGTTATGAAGAGATTGCCAGCAAAGGCGGCGGGATCAAATCAACGGTCAGCGCCACCCGCTCTGCCACCCAGGATGAATTGTTCGCTCAAGGGTCACAACGAATGGACATCTTTCTCAAACAAGGCATCACCTGTGTGGAGATAAAATCAGGGTATGGACTGGACCTTGACACGGAACTCAAGATACTGTCCGTCATCAACCTGCTCAACAAAAGTTTCCCCCAGCATATTGAACCTACTTTCTTAGGGGCCCACAGCCTGCCGCCGGAATACCAAAACCGCCCGGAGGATTATGTGAACCTTGTCATAAAGGATATGCTGCCAAGGGTTAAAGACCAGGCCATTGCCACGGGGGTGGATGTTTTTTGTGAACACATTGCCTTTTCCCGGGACCAGACCCAAAAAGTATTTATGGCGGCAAAAGATTTAGGCCTTCGGGTCAAACTCCACGCCGAGCAATTATCCGACATGGACGGGGCGGCTCTGGCCGCAGAATTTAATGCCCTTTCCTGTGATCACCTGGAGTATCTGTCCCCCCATGGGGCCCAAAAAATGGCCAAAAAAAATGTCGCTGCCGTACTACTGCCGGGAGCCTTTTATTATTTAAGGCAAACCCAAAAACCGCCGGTTGACCTGTTGCGCAAATTTAAGATCCCCATGGCCGTCTCAACGGACCTAAATCCTGGCACAAGTCCGGTCCACGCCATGACGATTATATTGAACATGGGGTGCCTGCTCTTTGGGCTGACCTGTGAAGAGGCATTGGCAGGCGCCACCCTCAACGGGGCCAGGGCCCTCGGGCTGGACCATAAAAAAGGAAGCCTTGAAATCGGAAAGGATGCCGACCTGGTTGTTTGGGATATCGACACCCCTGCAGATCTTTGCTACCTTGGGGGACTTACCCCGGTTGCAATGGTTGTGATATCGGGAAAAATTGAGTATAAATCCATTTAAAAATAGATCCATTTAAAACTGGGTGCAAAATTGACAGGAGACACAAATTGGAAGGATTGCTCACACTTATCAACTATATTGTTTTCACAGGA
Source organism: Desulfobacteraceae bacterium (assembly GCA_022712835.1). Next base: position 22,020 of record JAFLJU010000218.1, on the reverse strand, counting down.
CTCACGGGGTTTCTTCTTCTCCTGGCCGGTTCCCATTTTTTCGAAAAAGAAATCCGGGCCTTCTGGATTTCCATTGGATTTCTGATCTTAAACACATTGTTCTGGAGCTTTTTCCTTCAAACCCCTGCTTCTTTTCCGGGCTTTAATCTGCTGGTAATTTTGGGACTGGGCCTGTTTGGCTCTATTTCCCTTGCCCGATTTTTCCCGGAATCTGGTTTAAAACCAGGGATATTTTTAAAAGCAGGATATTTTTTAAAAGCGGGCGCCCCGGTAAAAAGAGACACCGCACGGGCCATCCAGTACGACGAGCGGGACAATATGTTTGCCAGAAACAATATCCAGCACCACCCGGAGCTCATGGAGACCTATTATAAACTGCGCCCGGAAAATCAATCCACTGATCGGCAAATCCATAACAAACCGGAGTTTGGGGATAAAAGACAGGTGTACCACGACGACTATACCGCCCCCTGCTATGGGGCGGCCTTTGAATACCTGGAGCAGACCATCCCCTTGTCCGACGGGAGAGTGGCGCCACAAAAAAAACAGGTGGATATTAAAAAATTCACAAGAGCTCTTTCTGAAATGATCCGCTTCTACGGCGGAGCGGATGTGGGATTTATCCCTTTAAAACCACATCATTTCTACAGCCACATGGGTCGGCATGCCCACAACTGGGGAGAGAAAACCGACCAGACCCATAAAACGGCCATTGTCATTGTGGTGCCCATGCGCATCCCCATGATCAAACAAGGCCCCACAAGTGCCGTCATCCAGGAATCTGCCCAGAAATATGTTGAAGCCGCCAAGATCTCAAATATCGCTGCCGCCTATATCCGACAATTTGGATTTCAGGCCCGGGCCCACAATGATGCCAACTATGAGACCCTGTGCGTCCCCCTGGCCGTGGAGTCCGGATTGGGGGAACTGGGGCGGATGGGACTGTTCATGCACAAGGTTTATGGACCCTGTGTCCGCTTGGCCATTATCACCACGGAGATGGACCTTCCGGCCTCCCCCCCCACACCCGGTCTGCACATGGAAGCATTTTGTGAAATTTGTAAAAAATGTGCCGATAATTGTCCGTCTGGCTCCATCACCCATGGACAGGAACCACGCTCCCGAAATATCCGACATTGGTCCATTGACCAGGAAAAATGTTTTTCCTATTGGAAAACCATTGGCTCCGACTGCGGCATGTGCATATCGGTCTGTCCCTACACCAAACCGGATACCCTGGTTCACCGTTTGGTAAGATTCTATATTTCCAGGAATGTTCTGAACCAAAAGATTGCATTGTTCATGGACGATTTGTTATACGGCCGGAGAAAAAAAATTCCCCGGAAAAATTCAGATCAATTATTTCATTTTTAGCCCGGCACCGGAGGTAATTCATTTATGCCTAGGCAATTTGTACGGTCAGATTTGTTTTACATCTGTATTTCTGGAGGCCAGGATCATTTTTGATTCTTTGAGGCACAGGCTCAGAACAGTATTAATAAGGGCAAATAAGATGAAAATGATCATGGATAGTTTTATCCCCACCAAATTCATGAAGATAATGAACAATACCCCCGAGGCCTGCCCCGTGAAAAGAAGGAGACCCTGGGAGATGGCTTCCGGCGCCGGCCGGGTGATCTCAGCGCAATATTGAAACCCCACGGGTGCACCCGCGCCCAGAAGGAAGAAACCAAATATAAAGGAGGAGGTCAATAGTAAGGGATAATTGGTAAAAAAGGTCAAACCCATTATGCCCGGGGTTGCCCCGGCCATTGCAATAACAAGAAAGGCCTTGCGACGTTTAAGTTTATCGGAAAGTACAGGAAGTATCAATGCGCCGATAATCCCGCCCACCAGCATGATACCGCCGATGAGACCGGTTTGTTCCATGGTAAGGCCCTTGGTTTGACAAATTTGATCAATACAGGTGCTGACGGCATTGAATACACCAAGGCCTATGAAAAAAACTGGGAACAGATACTTCATGTCTGGTTTGCCGAAAATAAGTTTAATATTTTTGAGGACGCTTAGATCCTCTTTATATTCGACGATTTCAGGAGGGGTCGGGGGCTTTTCCCGAAGAAAAATAAGCAGGATGACAGCACCTGCACCTGAGATCAGGCCATAGGTCATCAACATGGAAGATAGATCATACACGCCAACCATATCTGTTTCAATCATCAATGGGGTGCAGATCATTACAATGATAATTCCTATAAATTGCGCCAGGGTGGAAATCCCGACGGCAAGGGCTCTTTCCAGAAGAGGAAACCATTGGACCGCTACTTTTGTAGCGGCATTTATAATAAAGGGCTGGGCAACGGCAAGCCCTGTCTGGGCGATGACCACAAGGGTATAATCACTGGGGTAAAACCCTTTCATGAGGCCAAAAATTCCCGTTAGAACAGCACCGATCCCCAGGCCTACTCGGATCCCGAATCGGTCAATAATATAGGAGGCCGGAATACAGACCAGGAGAAAAATTATCATAAAGATAAGGGAAAGAAAATCAATCTGGAGGGCAGAAACATTATAAAAGAGTCTGGCCTCCCGTGCAACGGATGCAAAAGTGAGCCATTGTATCTGGATAATAGCGCAAATCAGTGCGAAAACAAAAAGTACCACCCAGCGATATGGATACACTTGAATTTGATTTTTCGTCATCTTTATTTCTCCTTTTGCAACTTAGAAATGAGTAAATAAATAAATTGACTGGTCAGTCTACTGACACTACATCCAGGATTCGGTGATGTCAACAATAATTATGATGAAAAACAGAGTTATTATAGCAATGATTTTACGATGTTATATTAATAATTGTCCAATTGATAAGCGATATTTACAATACAAAATTGTGGTGCTCATAAACGGTTTTGTATTAAGTTTTGTCATAAATGGACATACTGGGTGCCATCTATTTAGCTTCTAATAAACGTTCATACTTTTTTCTTGATAAACTGCGGAGCCATTCCGCCCCTGAGAAATCGACTCGATGATATTCCAAAACTGATTGACTATTTCATTTTAAAAAAGTCCCAGGAGATGAAACGGATCGACATCGCAAAAGTCGCTTCCGGCGTTATGGATCGGTTGAGATCTTACCGATGGCCCGGCAACATCCGGGAATTGGAAAACGCGGTGGAACGTTCCCTGATTCTGAGTGAAGGAAAACCTCTTACCTTTGATGACATTAAATTTAAAAGGACCCCGCCTTCGGAACCGTCTATTGAACCCTTGGAATTTGAAGAGATGAACTATGATAAAATGCTATTCAATTTTTACCAAAAAGCCCTTGATTTGACGGAGGGGAGAGTGGAAGGAAAAGGAGGCGCCCCAGATTTGTTAGGCGTCAATCCCAGAACATTGAGGCATCGCATGAGAAGAATCAGTGTGCCTTTTGGCCGGAGCGCAGAATAGGAACTTCTTTTTTGTCAGGAAAGGTATGAATAATATTCCCAACCAGGCTGTGGCAGTTGTTGATGTCCGTATTGCACAGCTCTAATTAGATTCCCTTTCCAGACGTATCGGTTACCGAGAGTTATTGTTAAAAATTTTATTCATTTGAAAAATCAAGAGCCCTATACTATAAAGATTCCAGGGGATAAGAATCCCATTCGATAGGGTCTCTATTTGGCAGGGGCCCGGGCTCACGAACCATCAAACCCATTGATTTAAAAAACTGATTTAAAAAAACGCATATAATGACAAACCCAGAATTACTTGATCACAAATTTTGCACCGTTGCCAGAAATCATCCTGAAAATTTAGCGGTGGTTTCACAGCAATCGTGTATCAGCTACCAGGCATTGGACAGATATTCTGACCAAATTGCATCGGCCATCGCTTCAGGCAACATCCATTCCACGGGCAGGGCTCTTACCTATCTGCCTCCGGGAATTAACTTTATCAGCGCTATTCTGGGAGTATTAAAAGCCGGATTTGCCTATGCGCCCGTTGATATCAATGATCCCCCCTCCCGAACCCGAAATCTTATAAACAATTTAGCACCCGACCTGATCATTACCACTCCCTCACTTGCACCCAAACTTGAATTGCCCCACAAGGTCCCCCTTCTGATTTTAGATGAGACCCAGGGGGCCATTTTTCAAAGCCCCCCCGACCATAATAGACCAAGCCCCCCGGAAGGCCAAGTTCAAACCCCTTTAAATTCATTGGCCTATATCATCCACACATCGGGGTCAACCGGCGATCCAAAGGGGATTGGCATCCCCCACGGGGCGGTGATCAATCTGATGGATGCATTCAACCTGGAAAAAAAAATTGGCCCAAAGGACAAATGCGCCCTGTGGTCAAATCTCAACTTTGACGTATCCACCTACGAAATATGGTCCGCTCTGCTCACCGGCGCCTGCCTGTATATCCCAGAAGACTCTGTGCGATTTTCCCCCTTGGCATTCATGGACTGGCTGATCATCCACGGAATCACCAATGCCTATATCCCGCCGTTCATGATTTCTGAAATGGCTGTTGCCCCGAAGCTTCCCCACACATTAAAGCGAATGTTAACCGGGGTTAACCCCATCCCGGAACAATTGCTCCGTGACATAAAGGATAGAATCCCCGGGCTCTGCCTGCTCAACGGATATGGCCCGGCAGAAGCGACCGTTTGCGCCACACTTTATTCGGTTCCAGATTCTTCGGTTTCAGGCCTTTCTGCCGGCCAAAGGATTACCCCCATTGGAAAACCAGTTCAAAACCTTGCGATCCAATTATTAGACAAAAAAGGCCGCCAGGTTAAACAGGGAGAAAAAGGAGAAATATGCATCCGGGGAATCCAGGTGGCAGCTGGCTACCTGGGAGACCCTCACCTGTCCGCTCAAAAATTTATCTCGTCTTTTGCGAGCGACATGGAATCGACGGCAACACAAAATGCCACAGATCTGATGTATAAAACAGGTGATCTTGGTTTCTGGCTTCCCGACGGAAATCTGATGTTTGCCGGGAGAATCGATTTTCAAATAAAACACCACGGGATCAGAATTGAACCCCAGGAGATAGAACGACATATTACTGCCTTTCCCGGCATCTCCCAGGCAGCTGTGGTATTAAAAGAAGAGTCATCTGATCAGAAAATTCTCACGGCCTACTTTAACGGCACCACGGATAAAAATGCCTTGTTTGATTTTTTAAAATCAAAGCTGCCAAGAACCATGCTGCCAGCAGATTTTATCCCTCTTTCCGCCCTGCCCCAGACCCCCCAGGGAAAAATCGACCGAAGGGCTCTCATCAATTTCAAAAAGGGAAAAGAGGAAAAAAGAAAGGCACCACTTGAAAGGCAAAGTTCCCACCAAGACAAGCAAATCCTGGCAATGGAACGTGGAGTTGGAGCCATCTGGGAACAGGTTCTGAGAGTCTCCCCCATCACCCGGGATGACAATTTTCTTTTCCTTGGCGGCGATTCCATTCTCGGGATAAAAATTATCTCCCGTGTAAACCTTTTGTTTGATACCCACCTGTTGGTAAATGAATTATTTGATGATCCGGAACTGAAAAATTTTGCCCGGCGCATCCCCCTTAAAAGGGTGTCAAACCCAAGGGTGCCAAATCAAATAGTGCCCGCCCCTTCAGACCCAATTGAAAATAAAATTCTTCCAACGGACATGCTTCCCCTTCTCCCGGATCAACAACTTATCTGGCTGTTTGAACAGCTCAATCCCGGCACTAGCGTCTATCATATCCCCCTGGTGTATGAAGTTTTAGGTAACATCGATCTTGGACACCTCAAAGCAGCCCTGGCTTTTATTCAAGAGCACCACCCTGCATTGAATCTGGTATTTTCCCAGGGCAAGACCCAGGTTTTTCAGACGCAAAAAAAGACCCCACTAAAATTTTCGATCACCGCCGAACCAGATGTTACCCCCCAAGAAACACCCACAAAAGGGCTGGCAGCCCTAAAAGACAAATGGCTTAAAAAACAGGTGGAACCCCCCTTTGATCTTGAGCGAGGCCCCCTTTTCAGAACGGCTATTTTAAAGGCTGACGCCGACCGCGCCCTTCTTTGCTTTACCTTCCACCATCTCATATTTGACGGGTGGTCGGCCGCCTTGTTTATCCAGGAACTCAACCGGGTCTATGGCCAGCTGACCCGTGGCGAAGAAAAAGCGATATCCCACCCGGACATGACCTATCCTAACCATGTTATTTCAACCACAAACAAAGCGATTCCCCTCTGGCAGGAAGCCAAACCCTTTTTTTCTACTTATCTTATGGGTCTGCCAATGATGGATCTGCCAATGGGGCTGCCAAAAAATAGTTCGTCAGGGTCCGGGGGATTTGAGGCAGCCACCTGGCCGATTATAATAGAAACCGCCCACTATGGACGGATCAAAGAAATCGCATGGGAGCATCATACCAGCGCCTTTGCCGTGCTTTTATCGATTTTTCAACTTCTTTTGTTCTCCCAGACCAATCAGGATGACCAGGTCACAGGCCTTGCCCATGCCAACCGGAATAGTGTGGAAATAGAACCTGTGATCGGGTTTTTAATGAACACATTGGTCGCCCGAAATCGTATCCGCATAGAAATGGGGTTCAGCCAATTTCTGACCCAGGTTAAAAAAAATCTTGAGACCCTCTTTCAATTGGGGCATATCCCTTTTTATCAGGTCAGCCAATACGTCCAGGAGCAGGGACAAGGAAAGGACAAAAACCATAACAAAGATATTTTTCAATCCCTTTTTCTGATGCAGACCATGGAATTACCTTCGCTTGATCTTTTGGAAACCCAATCTCAATATCTGCATTTCAAAACCAACGAGGCAAATACAGACATCACCCTGGAATTGTATGAAAAGGATTCCGGTGCCATGGGCTGGTTTAAATACAGGACTCGCGCCTTTTCTTCAAAAGAAATCGAGCAGATGGAAATCAAATTCCAGCAGATCATCAAAAGCGTGATTGAACAGCCCGAATCAACCATTGACCGTATCATCGGCATGAACAGCTTCCCCATATCCCCCATGCAACACGGCATGCTAATGGAAAGCCTTCGGGCTCCCCAGGGAGCAGGCTGCTATGTGGAGCAGATTCTGTTTGATATGAACCAGGATATTGATATCAACCGCTTCACCCTGGCCTGGGAAAAGGTGATCTGTCACCATGATATCCTGCGGCTGGGATTTGTCTGGAAAGGATTGGATTACCCGGAACAATATATTGTCCCGGCAACCCCCCTGAAAATTGAATACAATGACTGGAGTGGCATCAACGAGTCTGAAAAAGAAGAATACCTGAACATGTTTCTCAAGGCAGACCGGCGGCTGGGATTTCCCCTTTACAAACCACCGGCATTTCGGGTGGCTCTGTTCAAGACGGGTGTCAGCAAATTCACCTGTACCTGGAGTTTTCATCACTGCATTGCCGACGGTAGGTCCATGATTTTCATTTTGCGGGATCTTTTTTTAGCCTATCAGAATCCGGCCGTTGATCTATCCCCTTCAGGATCATTCAAACACTATATTCTATGGTTAAACCGACAACAACAAACCCAGGCCAAAAAATTTTGGACGGGGTATCTTGAGGGCTTTGACACGCCCATGGTTTTCCCCTTCAGAGCCCAGAAAAACGAATTAATCAACAGCCGGCGCCAACAACATGCCATGCCGCTTGCCACAGGCCTGCACAAGGCCATGCTATCCCCCATTACCGCCCGGAACCTCAAAATACTGTGTGAAAAACATGAGATCACCCTGAATTCATTTCTAATGGGTGCCTGGGCTGTACTGCTCAGTTATTATACCGGAAAAACAGATATTCTCTTTGGTGCCACCGTATCGGTTCGCAACTTTGAACAACGCCAAACCGATAAAACCGGTATGTATATCAACACCATTCCCGTTCGGATTCAGGTCCATCCGGAACAGACACTTTTAAGTTTTATTTCAAGTATGCGAAGAAAATGGCGGGGGATCCGGGAGCATCAACATATGTCACTTACGGATATCCATGCTTTGAGCCCCATTAAGGGAAATGTCCCCCTTTCGGAAATCTATTTCTCCTATGATTATCAATCCCTGGACACCGCCATGGATCCATACAAGGAGCGCATTTCCTGTTCAAAGATCACCCTGTTTGAAAGAACCCCTGCCGCCATTTTTCTGGCAATCCAGGGAGTTGACGACCTGATGATCACCATTGAATATGACCAGCGCAAATTCAATACCCAAACCACCCGGCAGATCCTGGATCACTTTGCGGTATTTCTTAAATCCGCCTCGGAAAATCCCCAGGCCCGGCTCATGGAACTCCCGGTTTTAACCGAAGGGGAAAAAACAAAAATTGCCGAAAAACTCAATACCCGGCAGCGCCATCTGAAACCCAGAAGTTGCATCCATCAGCTTTTTGAAATCCAGGCATCCATCAACCAAATGGCTCCGGCAGTGACCGACGGTCACACAACATACAATTACCAACAATTAAACCGCTTTGCAAACCAGATTGCCCATTTTCTGATCAAGAAAAATGCCGGACCTGAAAAAAAAGTATTGCTCCTCCTGGAACAAACACCGGATTTAATAGCAATTTTGCTGGGCGTATTAAAATCAGGATGCTGTTATATCCCACTGCATCACTCCTATCCCGAGGAAAGAATCCAGTATATTTTAGAAGATGCGGCCCCTGACTTCATTATCACCACCCGGAAAAACTTAAGGAAAATGGGTGGAACAAATGCGACCATCCTATTGATGGACAGGGATCTTGAACAAATAAAAACCATGGAGACCTCCAATCCTGAAACCCAGGTGGGGCCCGACAATATGGCCTATATCATCTATACCTCAGGATCCACTGGACTTCCCAAGGGGGTAGTGATTGAACACAGCGCCCTGGTTTCATTTACAAAATCTGCGGCTGATACCTATGATTTTCAATCCAATGACAGGGTGCTGCAATTTGCATCCATCAGCTTTGATGCTTCTGCCGAAGAAATCTATCCCACCCTGTTTTCCGGGGCCACCCTGGTGATGAAACCACAAACCATGGTACAGACACCGGCAGAATTTTTTGATTTCTGCCGCCATCATGAATTGACCGTCATTGATCTGCCCACAGCCTATTGGCATATGATCGCCGATCAAATCGATACCCTGACCCTGCCCGAACACCTTCGGCTGGTTATCATTGGCGGGGAAGAAGCCAACCGCGACAAGGTCAAAAAATGGCAGACCCACATATCTTCAATCCGCCTCCTTAACACCTATGGCCCCACGGAGACCACCGTGGCAGTCACCTATGCCGATTTATCCCAACTTCCCATGAAAACCTCCCGGGTTCCCATTGGTATCCCCTTTTCCAATGTGAATTTGTGCATCCTCAATCATTTTAAACAAGTGGTCCCCCCGGGGATTACCGGAGAACTGCACATAGGCGGTCCCCAGACTGCCAGGGGATATTTAAACTCAGAAGCGCAAACCCAAAACGCCTTTGTCTCAATTGAGTCCCTTCAAAACAAGGACCGTTTTTTTAAAACCGGTGACCAGGCCATGATGCTGCCCACCGGAGAAATTCTTTATTTGGGCAGAATTGATCGACAGGTTAAAATAAGGGGATTCCGGGTTGAACCCGGAGAAATCGAAAAAACCGCGCTTAGCCATAAACAGGTAAGCGCATGTGCCATTGCCCTGTCAAAGGATGTCGACGACAATGTATCCGTTACGGCATTCATCGTCCCAAAAGAGGGGGAAATCTTTGATTCTAACGGGTTTAAAACCTGGCTAAGGTCCAAACTCCCGGATTATATGGTGCCATCGAAGATGGTGGTTGTCCCGGCCCTCCCCCATACTGCCTCGGGGAAAGTTGATTACAAAACCCTGGAAATGTCAATCCCCGAAACCCAAGGGGGTGAAGCCAACCCATCCGATACCCGTTTCTCTGACGACACATGCCCGGAAATCGGGGAGGGCAACTTTATGGATGAATATGAAATAAAGTTACAAAATATCTGGGAAGAAATCCTCAAAACCTGTGCCGTTCAAGCTACCGATAACTTTTTTGAAATCGGCGGGTCCTCTTTGACCGCCATCCGACTGGTCACCGCCATTGAAAAGAATATCCATATCTCCATCCCCATCCTGGTGGTATTTAAATTTCCTGTTTTACGAGAGCTTGCCCAGGTACTTCGGAAAAAGGATAAAAATTTCCATTACACAAATATAAAAACCATCCAGAAAGAGGGCACAAAAGCCCCCATATTCTTCATTGCCGGCACAAAAGAGAATACCGGGGCATATCTGGACCAGGATTTCAATGGTCATCCCTTTTATACGGTTACCGTCTTTGCCCATAAAACCGTCAACAATAAAATTATTTCCATGGACCTCTGGGAAATCGCCAGGAAAAACGTCATTGAAATCCTCCAGGCCAATCCCACAGGACCCTATATCATTGTCGGATTCTGTCGGTATTCCATTGTCGCCTTTGAAATTGCCATTCAACTTGCCGCCCTGGGAAAAAAGGTGGAAAAGCTTGTTTTCCTTGACGAATTCTGGCACAAAAAACAGATGCCTTCCCCGGATTCCCCCAAAGGAATCGTATTAAATGAAAATCCCCCCCACGGTCCCCTCCAAACCCTGAAAAAAATAATACCAAACACACGGGAGAAGCTGGTTCAGCTGTTCCTTAACCTGGAAAGAAAAAGGGAAAAATTATATACCGCCCTGGGAAAATCCATTCCGGAAACATCCCAGGAAAGGCTGATGGAATCTTCATTTTGGAAAGCCTATGCGTCCTATATGCCCCTGCCCTATACCGGTGATCTCGTCCTCCTGGATTCCCGACAATGGAGAAAAAACAACACTCCCAATCTGAGAAGCTATATTCAGGGGAAAATCAAACAAATTGATGTGGATGCGGAACACAAAGATTGGTTTCAACCGGCCCAGTTTCAAAGCATTCTGGCAGCCATTGAGGCAGACCCAGCCCCTGACACATACCCTTTATAAAGAATATCCCTTGATTTATACCAAACACGCTGGTAAACCCTTACTTAAAGAAAAGAACAGCAGGTAAACTTTTTCCAAATCCCTTAATACTTCCTTAAGATAACGACTATGTATACATCATTTTACGGTTTACAGGCAAAACCCTTTCAAATCAGTACGGACCCCACCTTTCTCTGGCTGGGAGAAAAACACAGAGAAGCCATCTCCATGCTGAAGTACGGTATTCAAAAAGATGCCCACACAGGGATTCTTTTGCTGACAGGAGATGTGGGAACCGGAAAAACAACATTGATAAATGCCCTTTTCAAGTACCTGGACAAAAATGTGCTAAGGGTCTCTATCAGCAATCCAAACCTGGAAGGGCTTGATTTTCTGAACTATATTGCGGCGGCCTATGGCAGCAGAAAAATATTTAAATCAAAGAGCCAGTTTTTGATTAACTTCAGTCGATTTTTAAAAAATGCACATGCAAAGAACAAAAAAGTATTGCTGGTGGTGGATGAATCCCAATTATTATCCCACTCACTTTTGGAAGAAATCCGGCTGTTCTCCAACATTGAAGAAAACGGGCAAAGCCTGATCCACACATTTTTGGTGGGCCAGCATGAGTTAAGGGAGAAATTAGTCAGGCCTGAAAACCGTGCGCTTCGGCAAAGAATTACCTTAAATTATAATATTGATGCCCTTGTTTTTGAAGAAACAGACGAATATATCAAATACCGCCTCCAGGTAGCCGGCACCTCGGAAAGAATCTTCACCCCCGATGCCGTAAATCGGATCCACCAATATGCCAACGGACTGCCCCGAAAAATTAATATTATCTGCGACCATGCGCTTTTAACCGGATACGTTCAAAATTTAAGACAGATCGGCGCTCCCATTGTACAAGAATGCGTCAAGGACATTTCCATCCTGATGACTCCCAAAAATTTTCCATCTCCCCGGCAAAACCAAGCCCAAGAGCCTTTACAATCCCCTCCTCCTACCTTTACCCCCCCCCAACTCGAAAACCGGGTTGCAAATGTTACAAAACCTCTGCCCATGGACACCGCTAAAAAGGGAAGAAAAAAACAGATCCGCTATTTTATTGCAACGGCTGTTCTGATCCTAATGGCTGTGACCGTGTTTTTCATGTTTTTCTAAGCCGCCTGTCATGCGTATTTATGCCGTTGCCGATATCCACGGGAAAAAAGAGAACCTTGAAACCATCTGTTCAGTTACAACTAGGCTAAAACCTGACTTGATGGTGATTGCCGGGGATATCACCCACTATTTTAATGGGGAATCGGCCATTGCCCAATTGGACCAATTAGACACACCCATTGTTTGTATCCGGGGAAATTCAGATTTCAAAAAAATCGAACAATCCATTAAAAATGCCCGTAATATAAGGCTTCTTTGCACATCCCCCCATTATTTTAAAGGGATTGGCTTTGTGGGAGCCAACGGCACCATCCCCCTGCCCTTTGCATCCAGAATCTGTATCAGGGAAAAAAAGCGGCTGAAAAATCTTTTGCCCCTGAACAAGGAGACCATTCTTGTGGCCCATCCCCCTCCCAGAGGTGTTTGCGATAAAGTTGCCAGATTCAGTGCAGGCAGTCAAAATCTGTTTGACTTTATTGACACCGCACAACCCAAAATGCTTCTCTGCGGTCACATCCATGAACAGGCAGGTCAGGGGTTCATCAAAAATACCCTGGTGATAAATTGTGCCGTAAATACAATCCGCGCAGGTGCCATCATTGATCTTGAAAAAGGCCACCCTCCCCGGGTTAATTTCTTGCAAGCAAAGCAAGGGAATGCTATGGAAGCCCATTGATAAAAACATAGCAAAGGAAAAAAACAATGTGCGAATCAAATGTATATTTAAGAGAAAATGATACTGAAAAACTCATCATGGAAAATGTGGCCGCTATCACACCGGCCGGCAAGGATATGTTTGTATTAAAGGGACTTTTGGGCGAACACATGAAAATCACGGGGGTCATAGAAGAAATCAACCTTATGGGGCATAAAATTATCCTCAAAGCCCTGTAATGGAACGATTCACCCGATATCTTGCAGATATTGCCAGGGTCAATGGGTTGACGAAAGGAACCCAATGGTGTTTTTATCCGGGTATGCTCCAGGACAGTTTCGATAAATGGTGGGATGATTTTGGTCAGCGTCCCAAAGCCCATGAAGGCATTGATATCTGCTATTTCAGACAAGGAAAAAAGATAGGGCATCTGGCAGCGAGCTTGGTGGTTCCGGCCATGGACGACGGTATTGTCCTGAACCGATGTGATGATTTTCTCGGACAGTCCCTTGTCATTTCCCAGAACGGGTTAAACCGCTTTTCCCAGGAGAGGGTCTTTGTATATTCCCACCTTACCATTGAAAAAGAACTGATCCCGGGGTGCCGGGTTGAAAAGGGGCAAATTATTGCCCGGGTATTTGACACAGGAAAAAAAAAATCAAAACTTTTGCCCCATCTGCACCTGTCCTGTGTTGAACTGATGGAGCAGGCCCCATTGAAAGATCTTAACTGGCACCTGTTTTCAAATCGGGACAAGATTCTTCTGATGAATCCTGTTTTTATTTGATTTGGCGTTATGAATGCCGTCAAGATCCAATATTTCAAGCAGCTTAATCCAAAATTATTCCCAAAAGAAGAATTGAAAAAAAACAAAATTTAATCTATGATCACCAAAAAATTGTTACTTACACTAGACTCGAACCTAGGACTCATAATTTGGAGAAAATGAATGAAGACAATTAAAACCCTTTTTCTGCTGGTTATTTTAGGGCTGCTCAGTACATTGATTTACCAGAATCTGGACTATTTTATGGCCCCAACCTCGCTGCACATTGACCTTAAGATTTCAACCTGGCAGTGGACCATACCCACACTTCCCCTCATTGCATACTGGGGCATCTGCTTTGGTATAGGTCTTTTAATCACCGGAATGAAAGGACTATTTACGGCATTCCGCCTGGGAAGAGAGATCAAACAACAAGACGCTTCCATGGGCATCCTGAAACAGGAAATCACTAGCTTGAAAACACGACTTGAGGTGTTTGTCCATGACCCCTATATTAAACGGGAGCTTGCAAAACCGGTTGTAGAAAACGCACCGGTTGTAGAAGGCCCACCGGTTGTATAAGGCCCACCGGTTGTAAAAAACGCTGAAAAAAAACAAACCAATAATGCGCAAATAAGTCAAGGAAGCATAAAAAAGCCTTTGATGCCGTACAAAAAGGTGAACCCCAAAAAAAACTATGATTAATCTGAAACAAAACCATCCATGACCACAAAAAAAAATACGCCCATGATGGAGCAGTATCTGTCCATCAAAGAGCAATACAAGGATGCCATACTCTTTTACCGGATGGGGGATTTTTATGAAATGTTTCTTGGGGATGCCGAAAAGGCAGCTGCCATCCTTGAGATTGCCCTGACCTCCAGAAACAAGAATGACAGTTCACCCATTCCCATGTGCGGTATCCCCTTTCGGGCTGCAGACAATTATATTGCCAAACTCATTGAAAATGGATGTAAGGTAGCGGTGTGCGACCAGGTAGAAGATGCAGCCCTTGCCAAGGGACTTGTGAAACGGGAGGTGGTCCGGGTGATCACCCCGGGGATGATTCTCAATGAATCTCTTCTGGATAAAAAATCCAATAACTTCCTTTTGGCCATCTCCAAAACAAAAGAGACTGTGGGACTTGCCTGTCTGGATATTTCCACCGGAACCTTTAAAACCTGCCAGATGAAAAAAACAGGAAATCTCATCCCTTCCTCCCTGATAGACGAGGCCATGAAACTGGATCCAAAAGAGATTTTGCTACCCGCCTCCTTTGAAACAGATCCGATCTACAAATCATTGAGAAATGCCTTTGGTTCAAGGCAGATCACCTATCTTGAAAACCGCCAATTTCATTTGGAAGACGCCAGGGAACGGCTAGAAAAAAAATTTAAAACCCGCAGCCTTGAATGCTTTGGCATCCAAAACATGGCAGCTAGCATCTGTGCCGCAGGCGCCATCATGTCCTATGTCCAGGATACCCAGATGCAGGATACCCAGCACATTTTCCAGATCATTCCCTATGATCTGGAAAACTTTTTGAAAATTGATGACCGATCCTGTAAAAACCTGGAACTTTTACACAATATCCAGACCCTGGATAAACGCGGTACTCTGATTTTTGTACTGGATCGAACGGTGACGGCCATGGGCGGACGGCTTATCAAAAACTGGATCCGATACCCACTTATTGACCGGGATATGATTGAACAGCGCCTGGACTGCATCCAGGAATTGCTGGGAGCCACACATATCCACCAGCTGATCATCACCCATTTAAAATCGGTCTATGACCTGGAACGACTGGGTAGCAAGATTTCCATGGGCCAGGGAAATGCAAGGGACCTTATTTCCCTTAAAAATTCTTTAAAAAAACTGCCCCATCTGTTTTCTGAACTTTCCCTGTTCACCCATCCGATACTAAATGGCAGCCTGCTTGAAAACCAGACTCAGATTCTGACAGGCCTTGCATCCCTGGCAGAGCTTATCGAAACGGCCATTCGGGAAGATGCGGCCCATGTCTTAAATGAAGGCAATCTCATCACTGACGGTTACAATGCAGACTTGGATGAACTGCTTGCCATCACAAGAGATGGCAAATCCTGGATTGCCAAGGAAGAGGCCGGGGAAAGAGAAAAAACAAAGCTGTCTTCTTTGAAGATTAAATACAACAAGGTATTTGGGTATTTCATAGAAGTTTCCCGGGCACAATCGGACAAGGTGCCGGACAATTATATCCGAAAGCAGACCCTGGTCAATGCAGAACGCTTTATTACCGAAGAGATGAAAGAGGTGGAGTCCACCATATTAAATGCCCAGGACAAGCGAAATTCCCTTGAATACGAGATTTTTTGTTCGGTCAGGGATCAGGTGGTTGAAAAGGCGGTTCTTATCTTGCAAATGGCCGGATTTATCGCCCAGATAGACACCCTCCAGGGACTTGCCATGGTGGCATCGGAAAACGGTTATGCCAAGCCCGAAATAAATGATGAAAACTATATCGATATTGAAGATGGCAGGCACCCGGTGGTGGAAAAACTGATCCAGGGGGAGCGCTATGTTCCCAACTCCATTCGACTGGACAGCGTGGATCACCAACAATTGCTGATCACAGGCCCCAATATGGCTGGTAAATCAACGGTATTGCGACAGGTGGCACTCACGGTTCTCATGGCCCAGATGGGCTCCTTTGTACCGGCCAAAAACGCCTCCATCTGCCTGACCGACAGAATTTTCACCCGGGTGGGTGCCCTGGACAACCTGTCTTCGGGCCAGAGCACCTTTATGGTTGAAATGGAGGAAACCGCCAATATTGTCAACAATGCCACCCAGAACAGCCTGGTGATTTTAGATGAAATCGGCCGGGGTACCAGTACCTATGACGGCATGAGCATTGCCTGGGCAGTGGCGGAATATCTCCATGATCTTAACGGGGTTGGGGTCAAGACCTTATTTGCCACCCATTACCATGAGTTGATCCGGCTTGAAGAAACCAAACCCCGGACTAAAAATTATCATATTGCCGTCAAAGAGTTTGATGACAACATCATATTTTTACGTCGCCTGGTGAAGGGCGGAACCAATAAAAGCTATGGGATACAGGTGGCAAAACTTGCCGGCGTTCCCGACCCAATAATTAATTTGGCGAAGAGTGTCTTATCCGGGATTGAACAAGAAAACACGGCAGAACACCCCCTGCAAACACCAAGCAAACCTGAAAACTCCATAAAAAAATCCAAGAAAAAGAAATCCAGAGATGGGGGACAGCTTGAATTATTTGAAACTCCGGACAAAACGCTTATAAAAATGCTGGAACGAGCAGACATTTCGAATATGACGCCCCTGGATGCACTTCTTTTTTTAAATGATCTGAAAAAAAAGGCATTGAATTAAGAGATGGGGAAATTTCGGCCAACATTCCAATCCCTTGGTCTTGTCCTTTGTATAATCCTTTGTATGGCATTTTTCTCGAGGGAGGGCCAGGCAGATCCAGCCAAACAACAATATCTAAATGCAGACGACTGCTTTAAAAAGCTGAGAAATTCTTCCATTTCACAGCAAAGGGTATCGGCATGGCTCAATTGCATCAATCTATATGAGACCATTTACAAAAAGCATCCAGAAAGTTCCTGGGCACCTGCCGGCATGTACAAAGCGGCAGAACTCTATCTCCAACTATTTAAAAGATCTGACAGGGGCATCCATAAATCCCAAGGAATAGATCTTCTAACCAGAATTAGAAACAAATACCCGGAAAGTGCCTATAGCGGGAGGGCAAGGATTCTTCTCAAATCCCTTGCCATCAAACCAGCCCCGGTTAAACGCCAGGTCAAACACATCCGGTCAAAAAAGCAAGCAACCCGGAACAATGCATTAATAAACTTATTTAACCGGAAACAAAAACATCTGGTATCCAAGGCACCGCGCTCTTCAAAACCTGACAAAAATTTTGATCCCCCCCTTATCTTGAAACCCAATCCCAAGGCGTCTCCAAAGCCCGCAAAAAAGCGGCCAACAGGGGACACCCAAATAACCGATCTGCGGTTCTGGTCCAACCCGGAATATACCAGAATTGTGATTAACGCCATGGATGAGAGGCGCTATTCCCACCGCCTGTTGAAAGAGGATCCCGCCATTAACAAGCCCTTTCCAAGGCTTTATATTGATATTGAACAGACCCGCTTAGGGAAGGGTATCGCCGCCCAAATCCCCATCAATGATAATCTGTTAAACCAGGCAAGGGCCGGCCAATTCCAGCCCCATACCGTCCGGGTGGTGGTGGATATAAAATCCTTTGAAAATTATAAGATTTTTTCATTGAAGGACCCCTTTCGAATTATCATTGATGTATGGGGGAAAGGATCCAATGGGTCTGGTGCTTCCTTGGAACAGGGGTTGGTCAAAAAAGGGCCGAAAAAGGTACCCGTCATTACCTCACGGATCACAACGGACAACCTGAAATCCTCGGATATTGCAAGACAACTGGCCCTGGGTGTCAGAAAAATCATCATCGATCCGGGCCACGGCGGACCGGATCCAGGGGCTCCCGGATATATCAAGGGGGTATGGGAAAAGGATATTGTGCTCAAACTATCCTTGAATCTTGCCAAAAAACTAAGAAAACGTCTAAACTGCACCGTGGAACTGACCCGCTCAACAGACACGAAACTCACCCTTGAAGAACGCACTGCCATTGCCAATACCCAGCGGGCAGATCTGTTTATTTCCATGCACTGCAATGCCGCCAAGAATAAAAAACTGACCGGATTTGAAACCTATATACTGAATCTTGCAACCGACGACCAGGCCATTTCTGTGGCCGCAAGGGAAAATGCCACCTCCAAAAAAAACATATCGGATCTGGAGTATATTTTAAGTGACCTGATGAAACATGCCAAAATTGAAGAATCCACCCGCCTTGCAAATGATGTTCACAAAACCATGATCAAAAAAATGAAAAAGAAATATTCAAAAATCAATGATCACGGCGTCAAACAGGCCCCCTTCTATGTTCTTTTGGGTGCCAGGATGCCCTCCATTCTCATTGAGACATCCTTTATAAGCAACAAGATGGAATGCAAACGTCTGTTAACCAAATCCTATAGAGATGATATCTGTACTGCCATTACCGATGGGATTGAAAAATACATAAAGGCCACAAACCCTAAACAATTATAACCCAAAAAAGAAAGGAAAAGATCATGTCTTTTGATAACATTATTCTTGAAGTAGAAAACAACATTGCCACCCTGTTTTTCAATAGACCCAAAGCATTAAATGCGCTGAACAATGCCCTTTTTGATGAACTGGACCAGGCCCTTGACATGGTAAAAAACAATAGTGATATTCGGGTACTGATTCTCACAGGTGCTGGAGACAAAGCCTTTGTGGCCGGCGCCGATATTTCCGAACTTGTAAAAATGAATCCGCTCCAGGCCAAGTTCTTCTCTAGAAAAGGCCAAAAAATATTTTCAAAGATTGAAGATCTTCCCATCCCAGCCATTGCAGCGGTGAATGGATTTGCCCTGGGAGGGGGTAGCGAAGCCGCTCTGGCCTGCGATTTTATCTATGCATCCGACCGGGCTGTTTTTGGCCTGCCTGAAATCAGCCTGGGGTTGATCCCGGGATTTGGCGGCACCCAGAGACTTGCCAGGCTTGTGGGAAACAATAGAGCCAAGGAAATGGTGTTTACCGGGAAAAACATACGGGCGGACAAAGCCCTTGAGTACGGAATTGTCAATAAAGTCTGTGCCCATGAAACCCTGATGGAAGAGGTTTTAAAAACAGCCAATTTGATCGCCTCAAAAGGCAAAGTAGCATTGAGAGCCGCCAAGGAAGTAATCCAGAACGGAACAGCCACGAATCTTGAAACCGGCTGTAGAATCGAAAATGACGGTTTTGGTATTGCCATGGTCAGTGAAGATGCCTTAGAAGGCACCAGCGCTTTTCTGGAAAAACGAAAACCTGTGTTCAAAGGAGAGCTCAACTAAAAGCTCCTACAATTACTAACGTCAAGGATCCATCCATGCCCATTTATAACAAAACGTTTGAAACCATGCCAAGGGAAGAAATTGGCGCGTTACAGCTTAAAAGGCTTCAAGCCACGATTGAACGAGTTTATGAAAGTGTTCCATTTTACAAAACAAGTTTTACCAAGGCCGAAATAAAACCAAAAGATATTAAAAGCTTAGAGGATCTTCAGCGCCTGCCTTTTACCACTAAAATAGATTTAAGGGACAACTATCCCTATGATATGTTTGCCGTTCCCATGGACGAGGTTGTCAGAATCCATGCCTCTTCCGGTACCACGGGAAAACCAACGGTGGTCGGCTATACCCAGAACGACATCAATACCTGGGCGGAACTCATGGCCAGAAGTTTTTCTGCCGCCGGCGCCACATCCAAGGATATCCTCCACAATGCATTTGGATATGGCCTTTTTACCGGGGGTGTCGGTGCCCATTACGGTGCCGAAAAATTAGGGATGGCAGTGATTCCGGTTTCCGGCGGAAATACCAAACGCCAGATCACCATTATGCAGGATTTTAAACCCACTATTTTGTGTGGCACTCCCTCCTACATTCTGCATCTGGCAGAGGTGGCCCAGGAGATGGGGGTTGATTTTAAGGACCTGCATTTTAAAGCCGGTATTTTCGGTGCCGAGCCCTGGACAGAAAATATGCGGACAGAAATTCAAGCCAAACTCCATTTAAAAGCCATTGATATTTACGGGTTAAGCGAAGTCATGGGGCCGGGTGTTTCCATTGAATGCCATGAAGAACAAAACGGCCTCCATGTGTTTGAAGATCATTTCATGGTTGAAATAATTGATCCAGATACCCACGAAGTCCTTCCCCCCGGTGAAACAGGAGAACTGGTTTTCACCTCCCTAACCAAGGAAGCCTTCCCCGTCATCCGGTATCGCACCAAGGATATCACCTCTTTGAATCCTGCGCCCTGTAGCTGCGGCCGTACCCACATACGGATGAACAAACCCACGGGCCGCTCCGATGACATGCTCATTATCAGAGGCGTAAATGTATTTCCTTCCCAGATCGAAAGCGTTCTCATGGAAACCCGGGAAATTTCCCCCCATTATCAATTGGTGGTGGACAGAATAAATAACCTGGATACCCTGACGGTGAAAGTTGAAATTGATGATAAATCATTCTCAGACGATATCAAAAGCCTCCAGGCTATGGAAACCCGCATTTCCAACAATATAAAAGAACATCACGGGATATCGGCAAGAGTGATGCTGGTTGAACCCAAAACCATCGAAAGAAGCCAGGGCAAAGCGGTCAGGGTTATTGATAACCGAATAATTTAAACAAAAAGGAGGAAACCCAAAATGCTTGCAGAACAGATATCCATATTTATTGAAAATAAAGAGGGAAGACTTGCAGAGGTGACGGCAATCCTCAGGGATGCCAATGTGAATATCCGAGCCCTGTCCCTTGCCGATACCACGGATTTCGGTGTATTACGGCTCATTGTCAATGACAATAAACGAGCGGAACAGGCATTGAAAAAAGAAGGGTTTACCGTGGGAATCACCCAGGTGCTTGCCGTTGAAGTCAGCGATGAACCCGGCGGGTTGAACAAGGTGCTGGATCCTTTGACCGAACAGGATGTCAATGTGGAATACATGTACGCCTTTGCCAATCCCCAATGCAAAAATGCCATCATGGTATTTAGGTTTGATGATCCTGTAAAGGCCTTGGAAATCCTTGCTGAACGCTCGATCAAAGTGATCTCGGGTGAAGAAATCAGCAACCTTTAAGCAAATAGTAACCATTTACCATAAAGGAGCTGAAGCTCATGAAGTGTTTCTTCAGCTCCTTTATGGGCTTCATGGTGGATAAAATCATAGTGGATAAAAGGAACCTAGGCGGGTTTCATCCGCGTTGTCGCTATCCTTGCGGGGTTACTTCTGTCTTATCTTCTTTTTTTATGGGAAGTTTTATGAGGAAACAAGAGCCCTGGTCAGGATTGGAAGCCACCTCAATGAGTCCATTGTGATTTTCAGTAATGATAAAATAGGAAACAGCAAGCCCCAGTCCTGTTCCGTCCCCCACATTTTTTGTGGTGAAAAATGGTTCAAACACCCTTCTCCTCGTATCTGCACCCATGCCCGGTCCATTGTCCCTGATTTGGATGCAAATCATCCCTGCCTCCTGAAATATTTTTAAATCAAAGCAAGGCGAATCTAGCATCTCCCGGCTCATCATGGCCTGGGTACCATTGGACAAAATATTAAAGAAAACCTGCTGAAGTTCGCTGGCTTTACACAAGATCCGGGGCAACCCTAAAGCATATTCTTTTTTAATCTGAATTTTTTTAAAATCAAATTTTTTTTTCAGATTATAATCGCTGGCAGCAAGTTCCAGGGTCTGATCCAGCAAAAGGCCGACATCCTCCGGTAAGAATCCAGAGGAACTTTTCCGGGAAAAAGAAAGCATGTTCGAAACAATGGCAGCCGCTCGTTTGCC
>JAFLJU010000624.1 GCA_022712835.1 Desulfobacteraceae bacterium | reverse complement strand
ACCAAAGGTGTTTGTAAAGGCATCATTGAGATATTGGACATGATCATGGTTGTCATATACAAGAACCGGATCAGGACTAGCCGTGAAGATGGCCATGAGCTCCTCACGTTTTTCCCTGAGTTCGATTGCAGTTTTTTGTTCCTTTGTCAGGGCAGTTTTTAAGCTATTTAACATGGCTGCAACAAGTAAGGTAACCAGGGTGTTGAGCAACATAAAATTAGTAGTCATGATAACCCATTTTTCAATTGAATTGTCTACGACCAAAGCCCATTCCGGTGATCCAACAGCAATATAAACTCCGATTGAAACTAAACTTAAAAAATTAATAAGCAGTGCAATGCTTGCCGCTTTGACCCCTATCATTGCACCAACTATCAAAGAGGCACCAAAAAGCCAGATGTATCCTGCACCATAAAAACCAAGGGCGAACAAAAGTCCGGTTCCAAGAAAATAAAAGATAAGAAAAGTGATCCACGTTTTCTGCTGGAGAGAAAATCTTTTAGAAAGTAGAACGACTAAAACAATGGTATAAGCAACAAAGTCCAGAATACAGACGCTCCATAGCCCTTCACGAAAAGATAAGATCAAGGAGGGTATTAAGGCAAAGGGAGCAAATACCGCCGCAAAAAAGAAGAGGAAAAAGATCATTCTTTCTTGCCATAGCGTTAAAAGGTCACTTTCCCAAGCTTTGGGGGGGATAAATCTAATTTCTAAATTATGCCAGAGTTGTATTAACTTTTGAGAGTTTATCATACCATTAATTTTAGCCATATTAATTGCTGATCAGAAAATCCATATTGATGTAATCAATATTCAGATTAAAATTATTTAACATGAGTCAATCAATGGTGTAAGAACACTATAAATAATCAGATCAATTCATATAATAATCAGTTTACAATATATCATAGTGCATAGCAAATTCATTTTCACAGATGAGTGTTCAACGCTATGGAAGAAGGCAGAAGCAATACATATGGGTTATTGATAATTGCCCTGGAAGGTGCAGGTGGGCATCTTCTGTCTTGTCCATGGCATTTTTCATGGCAGCAGTGGAATTTAAGTTCAGACCTTAACCCTTCTGATTATAATAAAATGGCCCCAAAGAGAATCTCTTTGGGGCCGTTTTATATCCAGTTGAATTTTAAGATCCAGTCAGATTCGAAAGTTATAGATTCAGACTGTTCCCTATATAAATATCAAGATATACATATCAAGATATAAATTCAGGTGCCACGGCAGCCAGCATGGCATACCCCCCCTGGATATTTTTGGTGTTGGTGAATCCGTTCTGGGTGAGGACAATCTGGGATTCATAGGATCTGGCCCCGGTACCGCATATCAGACACAATAGGCCTTCCTTGGGCAGTTCATGGAGTCTTTCCCGCAGTTCCGGCTGGGGGATACTGATCCAGCGATCCCCATATTTTTCAATAAAGGGGGCGGCCTCTTTGGCATCCCGGACATCCAGAACCCGGGTCTTTGTGTCCTGGAAGTTTTTTATAAAATCCATCACATCCAGAGGAATGTTTCTGTTTTCCAGAATATTGTCCAAAACATTGCCGGCATTGTTGATGATATCCATGGCCGATGCATAGGGGGGGGCATAGCCGGTTTCAAGAACACAGACATCATCCACATTCAGCCCTGTCTGGAATAAGGGTGCGATGGCATCCACCCGGGCCTTAATAGCATCCCCCTGGTGTCCCACGGCTTCAATCCCTAATATTTTCCGGGTTTTGGCATCTGCGATCAGGGTGATGAACATCATCCGGGAATCGGGGTAGAAATGGGCCCGGTCGTGCTGGGCCACAATGGCATGGATGGGGTCAAATCCAGAAGCTTTAGCCTGGCTTGCAGTCAGTCCTGCCGTGGCAACCCCCATCTCAAAAACTTTGATGCAAAAGGTTCCCACGGTCCCCTTGAACTGGCTTGCCCTGCCATGGATATTGTTGGCAATGATTCTGCCCTGGCGGTTGGCAAGGGACCCTAAGGGCATGGTCATGTTTTCCCCGCTGACAAGGTTGCGAAGCTCCACACAATCGCCCCCGGCATAGATGTGGGGATCGGTGGTCCGCATGCATCGGTCCACCAGCAGTGCCCCGGAACTGCCCACGGCAAGTCCGGCTTCGGCCGCAAACTTTGTGTTGGGTCTGACCCCGGCGGACATCACCACCAGGTCGCAGTCGATAACCCCCTCCATTGTGGTTACCGAGGTTTCCACCGAGGTTACCCCAGAGGTCGGGCTGCCATTGATTTGTAACACTCGTTCCGAGAGCATCACCTTGACCCCGTTTTCTTTCAGTTGATTTTCCACAATTTTTGAAACATGTTTTCCCAGGGCTGCCGGCAGCACCTGATCCGCCATTTCGATGATGGTGGTGTCCACTCCCCAAAGATCGGTAAGGGCTTCGGCCATTTCAATTCCGATGGCACCTGCCCCGATTACCACGGCTTTTTTTACCTGCCCCTTGGATAAAAGTCCTTTGATATCCTGGGCACTATGGAGATTGGAAATCGTGAACACCCGGGGCAGGTCTGCTCCGGGGATGGGGGGCCTGAAAGGGGTGGCGCCCGTGGCAATGACCAATGTGTCGTAGGCAAGGGTTTCTTGTCTGTCCCCATCAAGGTGTCGTATATCTAATTTTTTTTCTTTCCGGTTGATGCCAAGGGCCTCAACTTTTGGGATGACCTGAATGCCCTTGCTGGTCTTGAAAAAATGAGGGTCCCGTATGGCATGGGAGGTGGTGGAGCAGAGCCCTTCGATATCGGCGATGTCTCCGCCTACATAATAGGGTATACCGCATCCGCCGTAAGAAATCAGATTGTCCCGGTCAATGACCGTGATATCGGCTTCTGGATCCAGCCGTCGAAGTCGGCAGGCCACCTTGGGCCCCAGGGCAACCGCGCCAACAATAATGATACGTTTCGCCATGATATTTCCTTGTTTCAATTATCAATTATTTATGCCTCCTTTTCCCGGGGGCAACACAGCGAACACGGTATACCCATTTTTGTGAATTTTCAATTGTTAGGTCGAATTTTTTTAAAGAATGTGCTGGCAAAAAGATTATCTGAGTCGTTGGAGCAGGGTCTGGTAAGCATTATTGATCTCAACAAATTTATCATGGGATCCCCCGCGGTCCGGGTGGTGCTCCCGGGCAAGTTTTCGGTAAAGTCTTGTTAATTTCCTAGGGTTCAGGTTTTTCAAATCTTCTTTAGAAAGCTTAAACAGGGCCCTGGCTTTAGCCGTTGAAATATTTTGGGGGGGAGGTGGGTGAAAGGTTCTGTGACGGGATCTGAACGCCCTTTCCATCTCTTCCAAAAGAAGGGATTCGGCATATTCATTGTCAAAAAACATGATCAGATACCGGACCATATAGGAAGAAAGGGAGGTTAGGCCAAACAGGTGTCGGTTGATCCGGCAGATCTCCTTTAAAAATAAGGTTTCTATCCTTTCCTGATCCAGGGCCTGGGGCATTGTTTTTGCCATAAATCCTTTGAAAAAGGATTGAAGATCAAAAATGGTGTATACATAGGATTTAAGATCATTGGGCTTAAGTGTTTTCTCTTTGGTCATGAACGCTTGTTCTATTTCATCCCGGGATTTTTCCTGGATCTCTTTGAACAGGATGGCTGGCATATTGGGAAGGGGACCTTGGTCCATGTTTCCGAATTTTAAAAAATGGGTGCGGCGTTTGTCAAAGGCATGGGTGCTGCGGGCGAGGGTTTCTTTTTCTTGGGTTGTGGACCTTGGGTTTTTAACGGTGTCGGATCGGTTTCGGAACCCCTCAACTGCTTGCCTGATATCCGAGCGTACAAAGGGCCAGAACAATTCTTCAAAGAGGTCTGGATCAAAATTCTGGCAGGTGTGCAAGACAGCGGCTTCCAAATCCGGGTCAACATACCAGGCATTGCCGCCGGGGTAATCTATCCATGCTCCCGGGGAAGGGCCCAGGTCATATAGATCGCGATGGATCAGACGCTCTTTGGAAGCGCTTGATTCACCAGCCGCCTTTCGGACCGACTCTCTGAGAAAGTAGGTGGCTTTTTTCCCGGTTTTTATGAAGGCCAGGTACATGGAGGAGCCCCCTGTTTGTGGTTTTGTTTAATGGCTTGATGTGTTTTTATAGGCCAGGGTTTTGATTTTTTTAAGGGTGTATTTCCGAGTTCCCAGGCCAATTTTTTCAGCATATTCCAGCTGGTGTTCCCAGTCCACATCGGGGTACAGCCCTTTGAACTTGTCTTCTCCAGGAGCAAGGTTGCACTTTAGAATAGAGCCGGGAAGCCCCATTTGATTGTTGACAAGGTCTGCGCTGGCCTGGTCTATGGCCACGGGATCCGTGGATACCACCACACCGATATCACTCACGATGGGGGTTTCTGTATAGGACAGGCAGTCGCATTTGGGGGCAATATCTGTAATGAAGTTAATGAAAAGGCTTTTGCCGGTTTTGTTTTTCAACACCCCCAGGGTGTATTCCATCATTTTCTCCAGGAAAACCGGAATCGACTGGTTCCAATTGATATTGATGGATTTTGTGGGACACCTTACAATACACTCGGCGCATCCGATGCAAAGATCCTTATTGAGATATGCTTTTTTCTCATTTAGGGTGATGGCCTGTTCCGGACAGTGCTCAACGCATTGGGCGCAGCCGATACAGGTTTTGCGTTTGATCTTCGGGCTGACATTGGAATGCTGTTCTAACTTACCCCGGCGGGAGGCGCATCCCATCCCCAGGTTTTTAAGAGTGCCACCAAATCCGGATAATCCGTGGCCCTTGAAATGGGCCACGGAGATAAGACCGTTTGCCGATACAATTTCAGACCCGATATACACGGTGTTGCAATGTTTCATGTCCACCTGGACCGGGGTTTCACTTTTGCCCAATAGTCCGTCTGCGATGATCACCGGCGCCCCGTCCATGGAGGAGTAAGAAAACCCATTTTCAATGGCTGTTTTGATATGGGATACGGCATCGGACCGGGTGCCCACATAGAGGGTGTTGGCATCGGTGAGAAAGGGGGTCGCCTTTGTTTCCCGGATGGTCTGGATCAATTGTCTGATGTAAACGGGCCGTATGAACGCGGTATTCCCCTGTTCCCCAAAATGGATTTTTACGGCCACCAGATCATCTTTTGACAGAACCTTTTTAATCCCGGCTTTTTTTACCAGCCGATTTAGTTTTGTGGGAAGGTTTTCCCGGGATGTGGCGGTCAGGTCCATGAAGTATACGTCGGCATTCATCAGATTATTTTCTCCTTGGGGCCTCGGTGGGAGTTCCATTAGGTTTAAACAGGTATTCCAACCCGTTGCGTTTTATTTCATACATGGCTTTTAAGTGTTCTCCCAGCGTTCCTTCCGGGAATCCTTTCTGGGAAAACCATACCAGATAGGGTTCAGGAAGATCCACCAGGAGAATCCCTTTGTATTTTCCAAAGGGCATTCTCATGGTTGCCAATTGAATAAATGCGGCTTTGTCGGGTTTTAAGGCCTGTATCATTGATTTCTTCGTTAAAAAAGGTTCTGGGTGATCAGGGTTGAAATTTTCTTTTGGGCGGGCAGTTTTTTAATATACCTTTCGCACCGAAGTGCTTGGCTTTTTGTCATCTCCTGACTGTTGGCAACCAGGGTGACCGGACCTCTACCCTTGGTATATTTTGCACCCTTGCCGGCATTGTGGGTATGGATTCTAGCGGCAAGATTGTTGGTGATTCCGCAATACAGTGACAGGTCTGTACATTTTAATAAATAGACCTGCCAGGTTTTCACAGGTTGTGCTCATTTATTTTATCCCTGAGCTTGCCTGCACACTTGAAGGTCACCACCCGTCTTTTTCCCAGCATCATGGATTTACCCGTGGCCGGGTTTCTTCCCTTACGCTGGGATTTTTCTGTCACCTGAAATTTTCCAAAGCCTGAAATCATCATGTCTTCTCCAGACACCAGGGTTGTTTTGATTATTTCAAGTAGTGTTTCAATGGTATCTTTTGCCTGGGTGGGCGTGAGATCATTTTCTTCGGAGATTTTTTCAATGATGGTCGTTTTGGTACAAGTCAATGTCACATCGTCCTATATTAAGTGTTTAAAATTTAATGGGATAATTACTTATTTTGGAAAGGAATGTCAAGAAATATAGTGTCCTTAATCAATGAATTCCAATGTGCGACTACTATAGGACAACAATTCCATTTTTGTCAAGACGTGTAGCTCTGAAAACACGAACGAACTTGTGTCTTGACATTGGAATATTACAATGAGAGGTTGAAATTTATGGTTAGGACCATTGTTAATAAAATAAGCGCTTATTTAAAAATCAAAAAGGATGCAACGGCATTTGTTTATGGAATCATTTTTTCTTTCTGAAGATACTGAAAAATTAAAAAAGATATATCAGCTGTATGAGAAGACCCTGGCAGATACTAAAGGGGTGTGCCATCAAGGCTGTGCGGACTGCTGCACCTGCAATGTGATCCTTACCAGCCTGGAAACCAAGTTTCTCGTCCAATCATTGGATTCCGGCAGTCTGGCTCAGATGAAACAGCGATTGGAAAAAAAAATCCCTCCAAAAAGGTATATTCCAAAAATGACCACCAACCAATTCGCAAGTTTTTGCATGTCAGGTCAGGAGATACCAGAAGAAGAGAATGATCCTGATTGGGGAAGATGTCCCCTGCTGGAAGACGGGTGTTGCACCATATATCCTTCCAGACCCTTTGGCTGCCGGAGCATGATGTCGGATGTGTATTGCAAGGACACCGGGTTTGCCCAGGTGCCTCCCCTGGCTTTGACCATTACCAATATTTTTTTACAATATATTGAACATTTGGATTCCCAGGGATTTTCCGGGAATCTGTCTGATATGCTGCCCCTGTCTCTGGAAA
The DNA here is from genome assembly GCA_022712835.1 of Desulfobacteraceae bacterium. Next base: position 3,159 of record JAFLJU010000624.1, on the reverse strand, counting down.
ATTTTGAAAATTTTGAAAAAAATCATTGTATCAAGAATAGGAAGATGGCGGTATTACTGGTCCCCCCTGAGCACCGAACTGCTGTGGCACCTCTCCTCAAACAAATGGCAGCCTTGACTTAAACCATTTAAATATACTAAATATCAGTTCATAAAAACATAAGCATTTAATTTTATACCAATAGACAAAATAAGGATGGGTCATGGGTAAGAATGTGGTAGACGAGATTGATAATAGGGTAAAAATCAACACCATGTTGGTGAGTGTATCAGACAAATCAGGGCTGGAAGAATTCATCCCGGGGGTGGTCGCCTTGAATCCGGATATTCAGATTCTGTCCACCGGCGGCACCCATGGGAAAATTTGCGAAATTTTAGGGGATAAAGCTAAAAGTTGTCTGAAAAAGGTTTCCGAGTATACTGGTCAGCCGGAAACCCAGGGGGGGCTTGTGAAAACCCTTGATTTCAAGATTTATCTGGGACTGTTAACCGAGACCTATAATGATGCCCACCAAAAAGATTTGAAAAGAACTGGGGCCCAAACCATCGATATGGTGGTGGTCAATCTCTATCCCTTTAGTGAAACCATTGCAAGGGATGGGGTAACCCTGGAAGAGGCCCGGGGGAATATCGATATTGGCGGCCCCACCATGATACGGGCTTCTGCCAAAAATTTTATCCGGGTGGCATCAGTGGTGGATCCTTCGTCCTATCCCCATCTTCTTGCAAGGATGAAAGAACAAAACGGCGCCCTTTGTCTGGAAGATCGGTTTGAATTGTCCAAAAAAGCCTTTGAGCATACGGCCGCTTATGACCGGCATATCGCCGATTTTCTTGCCCAAAAATCCATAACCCAATTACACGCGTGTTATACATCAGGAGAATAAGCCATGTCCAAAGATCTTAAACAGATGTACAAAACCATAATGGATGATCATTTCACCCCCCGGATGGAGGTATCTTTTGTGGATGGCCAATCCCGCCAGACCCTTTGTTATGAAAAGGTGTCCTGGGTCATTGACGGGGTGAACAAGGGGCTTCGCTATGGGGAAAACCCGGGGCAGGAAGCGGCCCTTTACCGGCTTGTCAACGGGAATCTGATCCTGGGAAAAGCGAAGACCATTCTGCCGGGACGACACCTGGTTTCGGACATTGAGCTGCTCCAGTCGGGAAAGCATCCCGGCAAGACCAATCTGACCGATGCGGATAATGCCTTGAACATCTTGAGATATTTTACCGACACCCCCTGTGCCGTGATTGTCAAACATAACAACCCTTGTGGCGCTGCCCGGGCAGGTAGTCTGGAAGAGGCCTACGCCAAAGCCTATATGGCAGATCGCATTGCGGCTTTTGGCGGGTGTATCGCTCTGAATAAAGCGGTTGACAAAGCCACGGCCCAGGCCATTGCCAGTCAGTATGCGGAAGTTGTGGTGGCCCCGGAATTTGAAGAGGGTGCTCTGGAGATTCTGGGTGCCAGAAAAAATCTTCGGGTGATTCGGATCAACGCCATGGACAAGCTACAATCATATATTGGTGAACGGGTGATTGATTTTAAGAGCCTCATGGACGGCGGTATTGTGGCCCAGTGGTCCTTTGTGCCGGAAACATTGAAAAAAGAAGATCTGATCACGGCCACAACGGAATACAAGGCTGCAACCTATAAGATTAACCGGGAACCTAACGACCAGGAATATGAGGACATGCTCTTTGGGTGGCTGGTGGAGTCGGGTATCACCTCCAATTCTGTCATCTATGTCAAAGACAATGCCACAGTGGGGATCGGCACCGGGGAGCAGGACCGGGTCGGCGTGGCGGAAATCGCTGTGGACAAGGCCTATCGAAAATTGTGTGATCGGTATTGTTTTGAACGCCATAAAATTGGATTTGCAGAATTGACGGACCTGGACAAACGGGCCCAAATTGAAAGTGATGTGGCCGAGGTTAAAGGCGGTCTTATCGGATCTGCCATGATTTCCGATGCCTTTTTCCCTTTCCGGGACGGCATTGATGTGGGATTGAAACAGGGAATTAAAGCCGTGGTTCAGCCCGGGGGATCCATGAATGATTACCAGTCCATCACGGCATGTAATGAGAATGATGCCACCATGGTTTATACCGGTCAGAGAAGTTTCAAACACTAAGGCGTAAGATGCAGAACGAGAACTTAGCCCAGGGGTTGTTTAAACCCTGGGCTGATTTCAGGCAGCAAACTATCAGGCAGCAAACTATCAGGAAGCAAACAAGGACAATTGATTTCTTCTTGCATCGGCATGTTGGATGGTCACCTGGAGGATATCGCCTACTTTTAGTTTAAGGCCTGAATGGGGCAGTCTCGCCTCCATCATTAATTCTTTGATGAGAATATTATAATAATCCCGGTGACAATCCAGAACAAGGGTTTCAAAACTGCCGCCTCGCATGGATTCAAGATGTTTGATCAGCCAATACCGTTTTCTGGCTCCTTGTACTCGTCCTGCATTGCCCATGGGAATTGCGACGGTCTGGAGGATTTCATCCAGTTCTAATTTTGAATAGGCTGTTCCAATCCCGAGGATGGACCTGATCTGGCGCTGGGTCAGCAGGTCATGGTAGCGTCTGATGGGGGAGGTGGCTGTGACATATGCCTTTACCCCGAGTCCTGCATGAAGTTCCGGAGTGATGCCGATGATGGCTCGGCTCAATTGTTTGCGCTGGAGAAAGTTGGGCATAAGGGCGGTTTCAATCCCTTTGAATATCCGTTGTCTGGGAGGCGCCTGGGATCTGAACACGGCAGGGGTATTGTTGTCTGCCAGGAATTGGGCCATGAGGGAATTGGCCAGGATCATCATCTCTGATACCAGCATTCGGGAGGGGTTTTCCCGGTCTATCTTGGCATATCGTATCTCTTTGTTATCTTCCAGCCAGACATTCACTTCCGGGAGTGTAATTTGTATTCCGCCGCCTTTAAGCCGCTTTTCACGCAAAAGGGTGGCAATTTTATACAGGCTGGTAATGGGATCATTTTTCCCGTTTAAAAGATTGGCCTCTGTGTAGCTCATCTGTTTGTGAACTTTGATAATACTGGGAACAATTTTGAAATCTAAAATTTCAAAAAAACGGTTCATTTGAACCAGGGTACTGATGCCAGGTCGGGTCTCCCCTTCTTTCAGGCTGCAAAGAT
>JAFLJU010000606.1 GCA_022712835.1 Desulfobacteraceae bacterium | reverse complement strand
TTCCTTGTGCAGGAAGCCATACAGGGACTGGGACACAAATATCCGCACACCGTGGCCGGAAAGGGGGTGTAGGTAAGACCCATGCTGATGGCCTCGTCAATATTGTCCGCCCGGACCATGGCCCATCGGTCCTGGACCGGAATGCCCGTGGGGCAGGATGCCTGGCAGGGAGAACTATATTTGCCCTGTTCCCACACCGGCACATAGCGTCTCATCTGGGCCTTGGCAATGAGAGGGATGGTCCCCTTTTCTGTCTCCTGGAGATCTCCGATGAGTCCGCCCCGGCCAAGTTCTTTATCCCAGACCTGGGTTCGGAACCAGGACATGGCCGGTTTCTCAACCCCGTTTGCTTTTTCCTGGGGGCTTTTGCTGGTCAACACCTGCCAGGTGGATCGATCTGACAGGGCGGTCAGCAGTTCGGTTTTTTTGATTTTAGTGAGAAAAATTTCAAGGTTTGCTGTAAGCCAGCCCCAGGCATTGTCGGACAGGGGGATGATTTTGGCATCTTTTTCGGAAAAGCCCGTGATGTCGCCCCGGACATAGACGGTTCCGCCCACCATTCCCACCAGGGGCCGGTGGCCAAGAATTGCTCTTTGGTCGTCGGGTTCAACACCGCAGATAACGGCAATACCGCCGGCCATGAATTCTCCAAAATAGTCGCCAACTGATCCTATAACCCATAGCTCCGGCGGTTCAAACCTCGGGTTGCGCTTGGTCATGGTCATGGCCCTGGCACCCAGATTCCCGCCAATATAAACTTTGCCTTGGGCAGCCCCGTTCATGGCACCGTTGGATGCATTGCCATGGACAATAATCTCGGCCCCTGCATTGAGCCAGCCGATGTCGTCGGATGCCGGTCCCATGATTTCAATTTTGGTGTTGGCGTTCCCTAGAGACCCAGTCCGCTGACCCGAGTGGCCAAGGATACGGATATGGGTTTCTTCAGTGGCATCCCATAGTCTGCCGCCAATTCCGTGCTGGCCATAGGCCTCGATTTCAAGTTTTCGATTACCGCTTTTTATGTGTTGAAGAATGATCTCTTCCAGCACCCGGGACGGAATTCGCTTTTCTTCTCTCTTGCCTGATATATAGATATAGTCACTTGTTTTCATGAGAGCTTCCTTTACACCACATACTTGATACTAAGGCGTTTTGCGATTGCATGGTCATCGATTCCTAACGCATCGGACATGCCGATGGGAAGCGAGGTTGATCTTCCCAGGGGGGCGACGATTTTTTTAAGTTCCGTGTCAAAGGAGACAAAAAGATCCACAATCCGTTGGGCCACGTCTTCCGGGTCCAGCCGCCGGTAAAGTCTGGGGTCCTGGGAGGTGATTCCCTTGGGGCAGATGCCTAGGTTACAGACATTGCACCTGTCTTCTTCCGTGCCCACACAGCCGGCAGCTGCCTGCATGAGATATTTTCCCGTCTGAACCCCGGAAGCTCCCAGCATGATAAGGGCGGCGGCGTTGGCAGCAATATTGCCATTTTTCCCGATACCGCCCCCGGCAAAGATGGGGATTTCGTTCTGCTTGCCGATCTTGGTCAGGTTCAGGTAGTTATCCCTTATACAACTGGCGATGGGGTGGCCCATGTGGTCCATGGAGACAGAATAGGCAGCTCCGGTTCCCCCGTCTTCGCCGTCAATGGCCAACCCCGACGCATAATCGTTCCGGGTGAGGTTGTTGAGTACGGCAAGGGAGGTGGAAGATGCGGATATCTTCGGATATACCGGAACTCTGAACCCCCAGGCCATGGACATGGACAATATCATTTTGGCCACAGACTCTTCAATGGAATACTGGGTTTGGTGGGTGGGGGGACTTGGCAGACTTACGCCTTCTGGAACCCCCCTGATGGCGGCAATGAGCTTATTAACCTTGTGCCACATGAGCAATCCGCCGTCTCCTGGTTTGGCGCCCTGGCCGTATTTGATCTCAATGGCGCAGGGGTCTTCCTTCATATGAGGAATGGCATGGATGATCTCATCCCATCCAAAATAACCAGAGGCAATCTGGAGGATGACATATTTTAAAAAACGGGAACGTAACAACCTGGGTGGGCATCCGCCCTCTCCTGTGCACATGCGTACGGGCATGCCCATCTCTTCGTTGAGGTAGGCCACTCCCATCTGAAGTCCTTCCCACATGGTGGGGGACAGGGCACCAAAGGACATGCCGCCGATGATCAGAGGATAGATCTCCCTTACCGGTGGAATCCAGCCATGTTCCTTGAGGCGTTTCATGTTTTCTCTAGGGGAGAGTACCCTTCCCAGGAGGGTTGTCATCTCAAATTCGTGGCGCCCGGCGTCCAGAGCCGGGTCCGTGAGCATGGAAATCCGGGTGAACTTTATCCGGTCCAGCACAGACCCGGAGGCGTTTCTTCTGCCACCACGACGGCGGGGAACGCCCTTCTGGTTGATATGGAATTTTAGCCGGTCCAACCCTGGGTTTTTCACCGGGGCAATGGCATCATTGGGGCAGGCCATGGTGCACATGGCACACCCGATGCAGGCGTTTTCCACAGCAGTTTTCTGCTGGATTCCGTAAAAGGTGTCATATTCATTGGAATGAACCGCATTCTTTTGTATGGATGTTTTGATGACTCTTTTTCTAAATACCTTCAGTTCAATGGCCTTTACCGGGCAGACCGCCGTGCATTGTCCGCACATGGTACATCGATCATTGCTGTAACGAATCTGCCAGGGCAGATCGTTCAGGCTTAAAGAGGAAGGTTCAAGGTTTCTGTTTGACGACATATCTTTACCTCCTGGCGGTCAGGGCTTACAATTACAGTATCAAGGTGCATGGGTTGAATATCCTTGGATTTGTCCCGGTCCGGGAGAACGGCATCCAGGCCGCAGATTTCCGATGAGAATCCATA
>JAFLJU010000571.1 GCA_022712835.1 Desulfobacteraceae bacterium | reverse complement strand
CTTTAAGGGTGGCCATTTTCTCCATACCCGCCATCTGAAAGAATCGATAATAATTATAAGAAAGCCCTTCCATGGAAATTTTGATCCCTTTCTCCTTCATCTGCTGTACCATTTCCATCAGCAGGGTAATCCCTGATCGGTTTATGGAAAAACTTTCATCAAAGCAAAATGTTACCCCGAAAGCCGTCTCTCCGTGATCAAACTCGAAAAGCCCTTCAAAGGCATATTTTGAAGCGCTGGATAATTTACCCGAGACATGGATCTCCCGGGGGGTGGTTTCTTTTACCTGCAATTCAAAGGAAAGGTTTGGGGACAGTTTTGCCCTTGTTTCGGCCCGGGCCAGGGCAGAGTTCAGGGCTTTTCGTTCCACGGGTTTATTGATAAAATCCGAAGCGTCCAGGTCCAGAGCTTCCAGGGCCTTTTCCATATCCCCGTGGCCGGTGATGATGATCACCTGTGAGGATTTATTGATGCCTCTGATTTGCCGCAACACCTCAAGCCCGTCGATTCCCGGCATCCGAATATCCGTAAAAACAATTTCCGGCAAATTTTCTTTGAACAGAGCAACTCCCTGTTCCCCGTTTTCAGCGGTGATGACCTCATAGCCATAGGCCGTCAAAAATAGTTTAAACATGGAAAGGGTGGGTTTCTCGTCGTCAATCACCAATATTTTCATTTTAGTCACTCCTTCACAAAATTTTTATGTGTGGGCCGGAAACAATATTCTAAAACAGGTAGATCGCCCGGGTGTACTATCCACACTGATAGTACCATTGTAATCTCTGACAATACCCTGGATAATCGGCAGGCCAAGGCCCAACCCCTCCCCCATTTCCTTTGTGGTAAAAAAGGATTCAAAAATATTTTCCATCTGGGAAGATTCTATACCGATACCATTATCGGTAATGGCAAGTCCGACCATTTGAGCATCGGAAAAGGTCGCGATCTCAAGTTTGCCCTGCTTTATATCCATCCGTGTTTCAACCCGTTCATTGATCGCATCACGGGCGTTGGTCACCAGATTGAAAATCACCTGTTCCATCCGATTGTTATGGGCCAGGATTGTGGGAAGGGATTCATCCAGACAAAGAATGAAATCAATATTCTGCAGGGTAATCTGCCGGCCGATGATCTTGTGAACAGACCGGATACAGGTGTTTAAACTGATCACCTCCCTTGAAAAATCGGCTTTCCGTGAAAATGTTTTCAACCGCCCCACAATTTCAGAGGCCCGGGTCACCTGGGAACTGATCTGGGTGAGTACCATTTTAAGATCCGAAGGGTCTACCACTTTGTTCTGCTCATCCATCATACACAGATATTCACTGCCCATTTTAATGGCATTTAAGGGCTGGTTGATTTCATGGGCAATCCCCACGGACATTTTCTCAAGATTGGTCATTTTCGAGGCCTGGATCAGTTGGGAATCCTTTTCAACCAGCTCTGTAATATCGGTTACCGCCACAATAATAACATCCTTGTCGCGATATTCAGCAGAACTTGCATGGATATTGACAAAAACGGAGCCCCCTTCCTTTTTAAAAAACTGCACCTTGGAAGAGATCACCACGGATTCCCCCACAGGATAACTCCTGGCAAACTTATCATTTTCAAGATTGCCAAGGGTCAGCAAGCTAAGACCGATAAGTTCATCGCCAGGATAACCAAATAATTCCGTGGCCTTGGGGTTGGCATCCAAAATTTCGAAATTTCGTTTATGAATCACAAAAATGGGGTTGGGTCCGCTCTGGAACAGGGAGCGGTATTTTTTCTGGGACTCCATGAGATTATCTGTGGAGCGTTTAAGTTTGGCCGTCATCTTGATAAAAGAGTTGGTCAAAGCCGCAATTTCATCATCTCTGCCCCCCAAATCCCGGGACATGGTTTCCACATCCTCCTTGGCAATCATACTAAAATTACTCTTTGTCAGTTGATCCGTATACCGGATCAAAGAGGCCACAGGCTTTGTAATGTGCAGGGCAAGGCGGTGACTCAGAAAAAAGAAGAGAAGGGAGACCACGGACAAAAAACTGATAAACACCAGTCGAAGGCGAGATATCAAGCTTTCAATATGCTGCTGGTCAAGGCCCACCTGAACCGAGCCAATGGTATAAATTCCTTCCATTACAGGAACAGACACATGGAAGACCGAATGATGGTCCACCTGGAGGGGAACAATGCTTTGTCTCCCATTATCCCCTTTGTTCATATGAGGTTTTAAATTATTGGGAAACCCCGTGGTAAAGGTATGCCCCAAAATTGTGCCTATTTTATCCGTGATCAGAAGATAGCGAACAATATCCTTCCTGTTCCCTAGGCGGGCATCATAGGCAAGGGCGGTTAACTCGGCCCTGTTTTTGGTAAGGATAAAGACCCGGGAGCTGTCTGCAATACTCTGGGCGATGCCCACCCCCCGTTTTTTCAATTCATTTGTCAGGCTGGAAATCAAAAGGGCACGGGTAAACAAGGCGATCATCACGCTGACGATCAGGGTAAACCCCAGGCAGGAGATAAAAATTTTATTTTTCAGTGTCAGTTCATTGAAAAATCTCATTGGATCAGCACCGGTTCACCCTGTGTTATCCGGGTAAAATAGACCCGGTCCAACCCCTGATAATCGTCTTTACCAAAGGATAAGGGGTTTAAAATGCCTAGGTCAAACTGATGGATGGACTCAATGGCCTGGATAAAGCCTTCCCGGGTAATCTTTTCTCCCGCACGTTTGAGCCCTTCCATAAGAATCCTGGCGTTGACATATCCTTCCAGACCCACAAAGCTTGGACGACTTTTGGGGTAATATTTTTTCAGCAGATCAATGTATTGGGTAACTCCGGGCAGGACGGCCTCATTTTCACCGGGATTGGGGGGCGGCACCACCTGGGTCACCAATACCCCTTCCCCAATAGGACCCAATCTTCTGGCAAGTTCCTTGGCCCCCACAAAAGAAACATTGTGAAAGAGCGGTGAAAAATTTTTATCTACTGCCAGTTGAATAAACCTTGCGCAGGAATCATAGGTACCAATCATGACCACGGCCTGGGCCCCGGACGAAATAATTTGTTCAAGCCCTGCTTCCACATCCAGGGTTCCCCTGACATAGGAACCCTTGGCAACGGGAATCAACCCATATGGTTTCAGGGCAATCTCGGTTCCCCTAAGGCCGTCAAACCCGTATTCATCATATTGGTAAAATACGGCAATCTTGGTAAATTTTTTCTCTTTAACAAAAAAATCAACGGCAGCCTTTGTTTCCTGGTAATAGGAGGCCCGGATATTGATCAGATAACGATTAATCGGTTCCCTCAAGCGATTGGCACCGGTGAACATGCCCACCAAAGGAATCTTTGCCTCATTGACCAGAGGGATAATCCTTACCGTTGTGGGGGTTCCCACATAACAAAAAAGAGCAAACACCTTTTCTTTTAGAATCAGTTGCTGGGTATTGTAAAGGCACCGGGTGGGATCATACCCGTCATCCAGGGCGATAAGATTAATTTTCCGGCCATGGATTCCCCCTTGTTCATTGATATGGTTGATATAGGCCTTGGCACCGTGGAGCATCTGACTTCCCAGGTAACCGGCATGCCCCCCCAGGGCCAGGGAAGATCCGATACGGATTTCATCCTGGGTAATTCCGGTCCGCACCTCTGGGAACAATGCGTTCTCCCCCTTGTCACAGCCTAACACCAGCAACAAGGCCAAAACTATCAAAATTTTACAAGCAAAAGAGCTGTATCCTAACCCCATATCACCCACGCGTTTTCCCCAGTGCTGATCATCAATTTGATTCACATCTATCCATTTTCTTCCCCTTTATCCATTGGCATCCAGACAATAAAATAGTGGGGAGATAATGTCAATCAAACAAGATTAAGGGTATCGATCATCTAACGACTTGCGGACTATGAAAGCCAAACGATCTTTATCAAGCGGTTTTTCGATATAACTATGGGCGCCTATTTTAATCGCAGTTTCTCCATCAATTTTATTGGAAAAACCAGAGCATAAAATAATAGGCATTCCAGGATTAATTTTTAACACCTCTTTCACCAACTGGTCTCCGGAAAGATGGGGCATGGTCACATCTGTTATTATTAAATCAAACCGTGAAGGATCGGACCGAAAAAGGTCTAATGCTTCGACTGGATTCGTTTTGGTGTAAACCTGATAGCCAAGCCTTTCAAGAAGATTTCTTCCAATTTTGACCAATGCTTCTTCATCATCAACAAAAAGAATCCTTTCATCACCCCTTGGTAATGCTTTAAAAATAGTTTTGTCTTCAGATGCATCTCCAATCGCTATGGGAAAAAGAACTTTGAAAGTGCTTCCATGGCCTTTTTCGCTGTAAACCGTAATCGCTCCATTATAATTTTTAATAATGCCTGCAACCACGGCAAGGCCCATACCCGTCCCTTTCCCCACCGGTTTGGTCGTAAAATAAGGGTCAAATATTTTTTCTTTTATTTTGGGATCAATCCCGCATCCGGTATCAGAAATTGTCAACTGGACATAAAGCCCAGGGTTTATTTCCTGATACTGGGTAATGGTTAACTCATCCAGCTCGGTCTCAGACAAAATCACAGACAAAATTCCGCCTTTTTCTTCCATTGCGTGGGCAGCGTTGGTACATAAATTTATTAACACTTGATGAATTTGTGTTGGATCCGCTTTGATCAACTCTTTTTTCTCAGAAAACTCAGTTCTGATTTCAATCGAAGTGGGGATGGATGCCCGAATAAGCGTAATTGTCTCGGTAAGAATCTCGTGAATATTAATCTTTTTTATGGATTCGCTTGATTTGCGACTAAAACTCAATAGTTGCTTTACCACATCACTTGCTCTCATTCCGGCTGTTTTTATCTGTTTTAAATTTTCCCGGGCCGGATTCCAATCCGGTATATCATCCAAAGCCAATTCAGCATTACCGATAATGATCCCCAGAATATTATTAAAATCATGTGCAATCCCACCGGCAATGGTACCAATCACCTCCATCTTTTGAGATTGACGAAGATTTTCTTCAAGTGATTTTCTTTGCTTTTCTGCCTCTTTGCGTTGGGTAATATTGGACGCAATTTCCATCCGAACCATTCGACCATCCATCCAGCGTATCGCCTGGTCTCGGCATTCATACCATTCATGATTTACCGTATTTTGAAACTCCCAGAGAACGGGGCCCACAGGGTTATCATTGGAATCTAACAATTGATCATTGGTGCAAAAAGAGCAAGGGCCGGTTTGATCCTTCTGTAAAGACTGCCAACAGATTGTCCCCCTGATGTCCCCCCAGATATCTATACCATATTGATTCACAAACAATACTTCATAAGTTTTCATATCTGCAACATAAACAAGCGCATCAAGTCCGTCCATAACCGTCCGAAACCGCTCAAAATGCTCTTTTTGTTCCGTAATATCCATTCCATAGATATTCACATAACCCATCTCTTTAACAGGGGTTATGACAAGGGATAAAATCCCCTTTGAATATTTTTCTTCATGCTGCTTTATTTGCACCGCTTCCATGGCCTGAAAAACTCTTTGTGACCATTTTTCAGGTATTGGATCACCGACCTTGCACCCCCAAAATTTTAAAAGGGACCGACTCCCCTTATTTGCATATCGGAGTATACCATCGGGTGTTACTCTCATAACCGGGTATGGATTCTCACTTGGAAATTTTCCAAAACTGCTGATCTGTTCCTGATCTTGATATTCCTGGGTCACATCTCGAAATACCATTACCACGCCAAGAATATCACCCTGGGCATCTTTTATGGGCGCACCGGAATCTGAAATTTGATATTCAGTTCCATCTTTGGCGATAAGAACGGTATGGTTTGCAAGACCGACTACCTGGCCTTTTTTCAAAACGTTCTCGACCGGATTTTCAGCAACCTTACCTGTTTTTGCATGGACAATATTAAACACGGTTGTCAACCCCAACCCGAAGGCATCCTTTAATGACCACCCTGTCAATTTTTCAGCCACAGGATTCATTGTGACGATATTGGCGGAAAGATCCACCGTGATAACCGCATCCCCAATGGAACTTAGTGTGATTTTCAAATACTCACGGCTCTCATGAATTTCTCTGGTGATTTTT
>JAFLJU010000417.1 GCA_022712835.1 Desulfobacteraceae bacterium | reverse complement strand
GTGTCCATGATCTATTCTCCGCAAATTTATAAGGATAAAACTATAGCTTGTTTCCGGATAAAAGAAAAGATCCGAGGAGGTCGATACCGGGGATCGTTTGAAAATTAATCTTGACCAGGAAGATAATAATTGCTAAATGAGAAGTATTATTATTTAACATAGAGAGGCTTCCATTGGCAGACCCTAAAAAAAGATTTGAAATCATCATCCAAAAATTAAGGGATAATGGCCACAAAATCACGCCTCAACGAATGGCTATTGTTAAAATTCTTGGCAAAAGAAAAGGCCATCCCAGTGTTGAAGATATTTATGATCAAATCAAAAAAGATTTTCCGACAATGAGCCTTGCCACGGTATACAGAAATATTGTATTAATTAAATCACTTGGTGAAATTCTTGAGTTAGGATTCCCGGATGGGAGCAATCGTTATGATGGAAACAAGCCTTATCCCCATCCACACCTTATCTGTGTCAGGTGCAAAAAGATTGTCGATCCGGATCTGGATAGTCTGGATGATCTGAAAAATGAACTCGCTGCAGAGACTCACTTTAAAATCCTCACGCATCGATTAGATTTTTTCGGTATTTGCAGCAATTGTATGACAGAGAAAGGGTAATATTTTTTTTGTCATTAGTTGATAATGATTATCATATAGTATTTTGTTTCATATAATTTTAAACGAGGAGGCGAACATGTCTAATGAAAACAGTAAGTGCCCGGTAACGGGTAGAACCGGTAACCCAACTGGCGGAAGAGGCACCTCAAGCAGTGATTGGTGGCCGAGTCAATTGGATCTTAAGATGCTTCATCAGAACTCTCCTAAGAGTAATCCCATGGGTGAGGCGTTTAACTACGCCGAGGAATTCAAGAAACTCGATTTTGTGGCCCTGAAAAAGGATCTCCATGCGCTGATGACCGACTCCCAGGACTGGTGGCCAGCCGATTACGGCCACTACGGGCCTTTGTTTATTCGCATGGCCTGGCACAGCGCAGGCACCTACCGCATGGGCGACGGGCGCGGCGGTGCAGGTTCTGGCAATCAGCGCCTGGCGCCTCTCAATAGCTGGCCCGACAATGTGAACCTGGACAAGGCGCGCCGGCTGCTCTGGCCGATCAAGCGCAAATACGGCAGCAAGATCTCCTGGGCCGACCTCATGATCTTCACCGGCAACTGCGCACTGGAGTCCATGGGATTCAAAACCTTTGGTTTCGCCGGTGGGCGGGAAGACATCTGGGAGCCGGAAGAGGACATTTACTGGGGGACAGAGAGCGAATGGCTGGGTGACACGCGTTACTCCGGTGACAGGAACCTTGAGAACCCTTTGGCCGCCGTGCAGATGGGTTTGATCTATGTAAACCCGGAAGGGCCCAATGGCGAACCGGATGCCGTCGCATCAGGCCGTGACGTTCGAGAGACCTTTGCCCGCATGGCCATGAACGACGAAGAGACCGTGGCCCTGGTTGCCGGCGGTCACACCTTCGGCAAATGTCATGGTGCCGGGGATGCCGCCCTGGTCGGTCCTGAACCGGAAGGCGCTCCCATCCAGGACCAGGGGCTCGGCTGGAAGAGCAGTTTCGGTAGCGGCAAGGGAGATGATACGATCAGCAGTGGCATCGAGGGTGCGTGGACTTCGAAACCGACACAATGGGATATGGACTATTTTGATCTCTTGTTCGGCTATGATTGGAATTTAGTGAAAAGTCCTGCTGGCGCATTTCAGTGGGTCCCGGTAAGTCCCGAGGAAAAAGATCTCGCCCCCGCCGCCCATGATTCGTCAAAGCGGGTGACGACCATCATGACCACAGCCGACCTCTCTTTGAGGATGGATTCGATTTATAAACCGATTGCCAAACGGTTCCAAAAGAACCCGGAGGCGTTTGCAGATGCCTTTGCCCGGGCGTGGTTCAAATTGACCCACCGGGACATGGGCCCCCGCTCGCGTTATCTCGGCCCGGAGGTTCCTGTTGAGGAACTGGTCTGGCAGGATCCGGTGCCCGCAGTTGATCATGAGCTGGTCAACACCCGGGATATTGCGGCCCTCAAGGTCAGGATCCTGGCTTCCGGACTGTCTGTCTCCCAACTGGTCTCGACGGCCTGGGCGTCAGCGTCCACCTTTCGAGGCTCCGATAAGCGCGGCGGGGCGAACGGGGCGCGCATTCGTCTGGTTCCCCAGAAGGATTGGGACGTGAACCAGCCTGGGCAACTTGCGATTGTGCTGAAGACCCTCGGGGAGATCCAAGATGAGTTCAACAGCGGCCAATCCGGCGGAAAAAAGGTTTCCATGGCTGACTTGATTGTCCTGGGGGGGTGCGCAGGTGTCGAGCAGGCGGCTAAGAATGCCGGTTCTGATGTGACCGTTCCTTTCACTCCTGGACGCACGGATGCATCCCAGGAGCAAACCGACGCCGTGTCATTTGCCGTACTCAAACCGGTTGCAGATGGGTTCCGCAACTACCTTAAAACCAAATACACCGCGGCAGAAAAGCTGCTGGTTGATCGTGCGCAACTGCTGACGCTGACGGCTCCTGAGATGACAGTTCTCATTGGTGGTCTGCGCGTCTTGAATGCCAACTTCGGACAGTCCCAACACGGCGTTTTTACCAAGCGGTCAGAGACGCTTACCAATGATTTTTTTGTGAATCTGCTCGACATGGGCACGACCTGGAAAGCAACCTCGGAAGAGGAAGACGAGTTCGAAGGTTGTGATCGCGCAACGGGCGAACTTAAGTGGACTGGCACCCGTGTGGACCTCATCTTTGGTTCGAATTCCCAGCTAAGAGCTTTGGCGGAAGTCTATGGTGGGGACTCCCAAGAAAAGTTCCTCCATGATTTTATAGCAGTGTGGAACAAGGTGATGAATCTTGACCGCTTTGACCTCCCATGATTTCGGTATAAGCAGTTTAGGGGCGGCGTTTCAGCACAAATTGAAACGCTGCCCTTATTTTTTCTTAAAAAATTACATGAGTCTGTTCTGGAAGAT
>JAFLJU010000531.1 GCA_022712835.1 Desulfobacteraceae bacterium | reverse complement strand
ATAAATTAATAAAAAACAAGGAGAACAATTATGAAACTGAACAAACTTTTTAACGGTAAAACCGCTTTCGTTGCAACCCTCAGCACTGCTGCAATCATCGGATTGTCTGCTGCGGCATTTGCCGGATTGAATCAGGAGCACAGCAATCATGGGGCGGATGCCGGTACTTCCGGCCACCACGAAATGGTAAATCGCCATGACAGTGCCACGAAAGCCACCGGAGTCAATCACATGTCAGCCGAAGGGACTAATCATGCCATCCATGACGCAAACACCCATGCTCACAGTAAAGATGAGACGCATATCCCCGGCCATGACAAAAACAAAAATCATAACACCACCGCCCACAGCGGAGATCACGGTACCCACTACCAGACCAATTAACAGGTAAATTAACCATACACCGGGCAGGGGGATCCCTCCCTGCCCGGGACTTAACAATAGAAAACCAACAGAAAACCAACAGAAAACGAATAGAAAGCGAACAGGAGATTAATAGAAATGACACCCCCGGATTCATCAAGCCAAGATTACCTTCTGGAAGAGGGAACGGTCATCAACGGCAAATGGGAAATATTAAGCTTTATTGCCAAGGGCGGAAAAGGAGAGGTCTATCTGGCCCGGCAACTGAGTTTGAACCGTAAGGTGGCATTGAAAATCATGTCAATGGACTTTCTCAAAAGCCTGGAAGGGGATGAAGGTGAAATAACCTCTGAAACCAAGCGGTTTCAGAGGGAGGTTCAGATTATGGCCGGGATCCAGCATCCCAATGTGCTCAAGGTTTTTGATTTTGACCAACTGGATAATGAGGGCACCTTGATGGACTGTATTGCCATGGAGTATATTCCGGGTCCCACACTTCGTCAAAAAATGCCCAGGGAAGGCCTAGGCCATGATGAAGTCAAAGTTGCAAAATGGATCAGTACCTATTTTTTACCCATTCTTGTAGGTATGAAAGCCGTGCATGCCAAAGGTGTGATCCACCGGGACATGAAGCCTGAAAACGTTCTCATTGGAGATGAACCACCCAAGATCATGGATTTCGGAGTGGCAGGAGGGTATCATATGGAAGATGTAACCCGGACCCACCACATGATCGGAACCATCACCTATATGCCTGAAGAGCAGTTCCTTGATCTGGCCCTCACCGATGCCCGGGTGGATATTTATGCACTGGGAAAAATTCTCTATGAGATGGTGGAAGGAAAAATGGTAAAGGGGCGGGACAAACCTTTTCACCAGGTGGGGCTGAAGAACCCTAAGGGCCCGTTTTTCACTGCCCTTGACCGGATAATCCGGCAGGCGACGACCAGGGACCGCAATCAACGGACCGCTTCGGTGAAAGACCTTATGGATTCATTAAAGGAACTGGTGGCCGATTGTGGGCATGTCCCCGCACGCAGGATGGGTCATGGTAAGATGAATCGGCGTCTTTTACTGGGCATCTGCTTTGGTCTTTGTCTTCTGGGTATCGGTGCGGTATTCCATTTTGATCCCTTGAACCCTACTGAACTTGGGCAGGAGACCCATAAAACTGAAACGCTCAGCTCCGCCTCTGGGTTTGATCCGGCCTTACCTGAATTTACATTTGAAACGCCCAGATCCACAAAAGCGCCGGATGGAAACACAGCACTGCCCCAGAGTTTGATTGCAAGTGATAATATGACCATGATCCTTGTGAAGGGCGGTACCGTCACCCTGCCCATGAAAAACTTGACTGACGATCAGCGGCAGGCTGAAACGGGCACTTTTTATATGGATAAAACCAAGGTGACCAACCATTTATACGTCCAGTTCCTCCACGAACTAAAAGAGGTTGCGGTCCGTGAGAACTCAGTATTTTGGAATGGGCGACTGTTGCTTCTTTTAGGAGAGGTAGCAGACGGTTATGAACCTATCACATACCGGGACAACGTGTTCAGAGTCAAGCCCGATGATGCAGCAAGGCCCGTTGTCTGGGTGACCCCCGCAGGGGCATTGGCCTATGCCCGATATTACGGCAGAACACTGCCCTCCATGGCCCAATGGTGGATAGCGGGGGGATCCGATCCTGAACCAGAAATAGCCACCGGGACGATTCCGGTTGTCAATTCCGTTACCCATACCCGGGCCAATTCCCAGGGGGTTCAGGGGCTAAAGGAAAATGTCCATGAATGGACGGCCATACAATCTGCCGATGCGTCTTCCCGCTTTTATTTTCACAGTCAGGCCAATAAGGAGGCCTATCTTGAACGTAGATCCTGGGAAGCCTTTGCCAATGTCGGGTTCCGAACCGTGCTGAATTTAGGAGAGAAAAAATGACAGCTGATAAAATGATATCGGATAAACTGACAGCCTGGGGAGAAAGCCACAGGGGGTTTGTCCGTAAAATAAACCAGGACAGGTTTCTGATCAAGAAAACTGATGACCTTCTGATTCTGGCCGTGGCCGACGGCATGGGGGGGCATGCCGGAGGAGAGATCGCTGCACAAATTGTCATTGATGCCGTCAACCGTTTTGAGTTCGCACCAAATAATTTGAAAAAAGATTTGTTCCGGGTATTGGCCGGGGCACAGGCCCAGGTGAAGGCGAAGGCAAAGGCAAATTCTCATTTGAAGGATATGGGAACCACCCTGACTCTGGCTGCTGTATCCGACTCCCGGGTTCACTGGCTCCATGTGGGTGACAGCCGGTTGTACCGGTTTTCAGGCAGTATTCTGGAGCAGATTTCCACGGATCACACCTTTCTACAGGATTTTATTAGCGACGGCAGTCTGACCCCGGCCCAGGCAGAAACCCATCCATTGAAGAACATGTTGGACCAGTGTGTGGGGATGGATGATCTTAAGCCAGAAGTAGGGCAGTTCAGTCTTCATAACAGCGATTGCCTGCTGCTTTGCTCGGACGGTCTGAGCCGGTACCTGGGCCATGACCAGATTCAAACCATGCTTGAGAAAACAGGGGGCAAGGCTTTGGCCGGACAACAATTTTCTGAGAAGGACATTTATCAAAGGCTCCGGGAAACCGCAGGACAATTTTTAGATATCGCCTTGAAAACAGGGGGTAAGGATAATATAACTGTGGTACTATGCCGGAAATCTGCAAAAGGATTTACTAAAAAATGCCTATGAATGCAAAAAAAATAATTATGGTGGTATTGCTGGTCTGCTTTTCCTTGTCCGGGGCTATGGCGGATCAGGATGATTTTTCAGGCCAGATAACCTTTCTTGATGAAAACTTAGGCACCATGACCCTTGCCCTGTTCCGTGCAGGCCACCATGGCCGTCACGATCGGGGTGAAAAAAAGGAATCAGGAGGGCACATGGACCCGGCCGAAGGTGACACCATTAAGGTTATTTTTGATGTAAAGAACCTGCCCGATTTTGTGAAAAAAGGGGAGATAATCCGCATTAAAGGTTTCTTTTCCCAGGAAAAGGGGCAATTTCAAGCCAGGGAGTTTTTCCCTTTTAAAGGCCCGAAAAATGATCCCACAGGGGTGAGGCAAAGACTTTTAAAGCACCATTAAACAAAAAAGATATCATGAAACAAAAAAGGCATCATGACAAGTTTACATAAAAAAAAGATCTTTTCTTCCTCAACCCCGGCCTGGAAGGTGAACCTTCTGGTATTCGGTGCGCTTATTCTTGTGATCCAGGCCAATTTTTATTTCCAGGCAAGGCAGGCCCAAAGGTTATTCACGGATAATGTTCAGGAGCATGCCATTCTCCTGGGAGAGGTGATACGGCTCAATGCCGAAGGCTCGGTCCTTTCCAAAGACGTGGTAAGGGAAATCATGCAGACCTTTTTGCTGAATGCCTCCCATCTCATTGATTACCTGGACTCGGTTGAGGCGTTTAACCAGGATGAACTGACGGCCCTTGCCGGGGAACTGGGACTGGCCGGAATCAGGGTTACAGCGTTTGACGGCAGTGTCCGGGAAGGCCCTTCGGGATGGTTTCAGGATAGAAAAAACAGCGCAATCCAGGATAACACCGTATGGCAGACCCCCGGGGGAAATTTATTTCTCTATCGATACCCCAGATTTAAAAAGGGG
This sequence comes from Desulfobacteraceae bacterium, assembly GCA_022712835.1. The sequence goes on along the minus strand of JAFLJU010000531.1, from coordinate 518 downwards.
AGTATTCTGACGGGACTGGTGTCGGAACGCTTGAATGAACTCCAGGAGAAAATAGGCCTGACCGAGTTGTTTAAGCGGATCACAGGAATTGCCGGAATCCGGTACATCCGGCTGGAAAACGGGCCGGGAAGCGATCTGGGAAATGTCCGCATCAAAGATACCGGATCCGGAAAAGTGGCTGAGACCCGCCTTTCCCTGGCAGACAAGATCATGGTCATCGGCATGGGCTGTGACCTGTACTATGGCCGGATGGAAGAGAACCGGTGGCAGTGGATGCTGTTCAGCGGTGTGATCTTTTTGGCCGGGGCGCTCTGCTCCTTTTTTCTTTACGCCTATCAAAAGGCCCACCTCAAACAGGTCCGACAGATGGACCTTAATCTGGCCCGGGAAAAGGAAGATGCCTCACTGGGGCGGGCGACCGCTGCCATTACCCATGAGATTAGAAATCCCTTAAACGCCATCTCCATGGGGCTTCAGCGATTGTCCATTGAGGTGGACAACCTGGATGAGGATCATAA
>JAFLJU010000445.1 GCA_022712835.1 Desulfobacteraceae bacterium | reverse complement strand
TTTTGTCGGTCAAGCAACCGACAAAAACATATAAATATATTTTCCCATGATAGTCAAGGCTTTTTCCTGGGATTTGAGCAGACATTCTCATCGAGGGTGATCGCAGATTTAAACTACAATTCATCACATAACACACAATTGCCACCCAAAAAATGCAGGAATGAAAATATTCCTGCTTGCCTCGCCAAATTTCATCTGATAGAGATTAAATTCATGCTAATGTATCAACTGAAGTCTTGGTAAAATGGTTTTTTTGCGCACACAGGGCATCTGCTATGGTGAGTTTTAAGTGGGAAGAATTTTTAAAAAAGCATCGGGATGAGATTGTTTTTGAGTGGGGAACCAGACTTAAGAATGATGTGTCCAAGCATTATGCACAGAGATCTCCGGAAGAGCTGTCCATGACAACTGTCAGGGCCTTTGATTCTTTTTACCAGGTGCTTGTCTATAAAAATTATGCCCTGATCAATGAATTTATCAATGAAATTACAAAAATTCGTCTGGAGGCAGGCTTTCGCCTGGACGATGTCCAAAAGGCATTTGAGATTTATCGCCGGATTCTTATTCCCATTCTTGTTAAAGAATCACCCGCCGCCTTGCTGTGTGAAAATATTGAAGCCGTTAATACCAGTCTTGCCTATACCATTCATCGGTTTTCCCATCATTTTCAAAAAATGTACGACCAATATATAAACAAATATGCAAAGCAACTTGAAAAAGATGTGGCAGAAAGGACCGGAGAATTAAGGAAGTCCGAGGATAAGTATAAAACCCTGGTTGAAGATATCAGTGACGGGTATTTGGCATTGTATGGAGAAAAAATAGCCTTTGTAAATCCAGCCTTTTGCAGGATGCATGGATATGAGGCAGAGGAAATTTTAAAAAAATCTTTTTTGGTTTTTGTTTCAATGGAAAACCATGAAAAAGTCAGGGCAATTATTGATGGAGAAGGAAGAAAGGGGATAGAGCCGGAAGCCTTTGAATACATGCGGTTAACAAGAGAAGGGAAATGCCTTCCAACGGAAATCAATTTCCGGCTCTCCTGGTTCGGAGAACAGGAGTATACGCTGTGTATTGTCAGAGATATTACCAAGCGGGTTGAAATGGAAAAGAAGAGTCGGGAAATTGAAAGGATGACCTATATCGGCCAATTAACCGCATCCCTTTCCCATGAGATCAGAAATCCCCTGTCATCGGTAAAAATGAACCTTCAGATTTTGAGTAAAAATATTATTTTAAACGGGAATGATCGAAAACGGCTTCAAATATCAAAGAATGAAATTGATCGGCTGGAAGGTATACTAGCTGGGCTTCTTAATTATGCGAAGCCCTTGTCCTTGAAGTTTGCTTTGATCAATATCAACGATATTGTTTGCGCTTGTATTGAACTTTTAGAAATAAAATTTCATAGAAAAAGTGTTGATTATAAGGTCATGGTTGACAGCAGTTTAAAAGAATTTCTCGGAGACAAGGGAAAGCTTGAGCAAATTATTATCAATTTGCTTTTAAATGCCCTGGACTCTGTTGATGATTTCGGGAATATCCGCATTATAACGCATCAAGAGAAACAAAAAGGGAAACCATATGCCATGATACGGATCGAAGATGATGGCAAAGGGGTGCCAAAAGAATTATTACCCCATATTTTTGAGCCCTTTTATACCACAAAAACAAATGGAACTGGGCTGGGTCTTGCCAATGTGAAGCAGATAGTAGAGGCCCACCATGGCCAGATAAAGGTTTGTAATTTAAAGGATAAAGGGACCGCCTTTGAGGTGTTCCTCCCCCTGGGAGAAGCCAATGGCTAAACTTCTGGTTGTAGATGATGAACAGGCCATCCGGGAATCTGTCAGCATGTTTATGTCTGAAAAAGGGCACGAGATTCACAGGGCATCCACAATAGCGGAATCCATAAAGGCCTTTAAAACGTTTGCCCCTGAAGTGGTTATCCTTGATATCAGACTTCCCGACGGAAGCGGGCTGGATGCCCTGGAGCAGATGCACGAATTCCACCCTTTATCCAAAATCATCATGATCACGGCATTCCAGGACATGGAAACCACCATCGAGGCCATGAAAAGAGGCGCCTACGATTATATTCATAAACCCCTGGATGCGGATGAACTTGAAAAAGCAGTGGACGATGCCATTGTAAGCTTTCATGAGGATACCAAAATCGCGGTTACAGATGAAAATTGTGGTCAATACAATGAAAGCGAAATCGTGGGTAAAAGTCGACCCATGAAAGAAATTTTTAAAATGATCGGCATGCTTTGCCAGAACAGGGCAACCGTACTGATTACAGGTGAAACCGGCACGGGCAAGGACCTAGTGGCCAGAAGGCTTCACCTGAGCAGCCCCTATGGTAAAAACCCATTTGTTACCTTTGATTGTTCCGCCATTGTGGAGACTCTTCTGGAAAGTGAATTGTTCGGCCATGAAAAAGGTGCGTTTACCGGTGCCATAGACTCAAGGCCGGGTAAAATTGAATTGGCAGGTGATGGAACCCTTTTTCTTGATGAGGTTGGAGAATTACCCCTAAACCTCCAGGGCAAACTTTTAGGATTCCTTGAAAGAAAACAATACATGCGGGTGGGGGGGAAAATTTTTTTAAAATCCCGGTGCAGGATCATTGCCGCCACCAACAAAGATCTGGTAAAAATGGTCAGCCAGAAAACATTCAGGGATGATCTGTACTATCGGCTCAAGGTAGTGGTCATAACCCTTCCGTCCCTTCGGCAAAGACTATCCGATGTGGATATTCTGGTTGCTCATTTTATCCAAAAAACGGTCAATACGCTGGGGATTAAACAGATGACTCTCCAGGAAGGCTGCATCGAAAGACTTAAATGTCATCCCTGGACAGGAAATGTCCGTGAGCTTGAAAATATTATTGTCTCTGCATCCATAGGATCCAGGGGAAGTGTTATTCTGCTGGATGCCATTGAAGACCTTTTGCGCCAGCATCCGAATTCCATTGAAGAAAACAGCAATCCCGGGGCGCTTTCCCAGGTTGAAAACAGACATATTTTGAAAACTCTGGAATCGGTCCAATGGAATAAAACCCGTGCCGCAAAAATTCTTGAAATTTCATTGCCCACCCTGAGAAAAAAAATTAAAAAATATCAGCTGACTCCCCGGAATGAGTGAAAGGATCTTTCCGGTCCAGAAAGCTCCTTTCCAGTAAATCCGTTCAGTTCTAATCCTGTCAATATACTGAAAGCATCATTCCTATAGCTGTTTCGAAGCCATTATCTAACTTGAAACAGGCTGGCATATGATTTGCTACTTAGGGAAGCTATTAACGCTCCATTGGTAAATAGATTTGGTAAATTGATTTTTTAAAATCTTCAACACAAAAGGAGAAAGTGAATGGCGTCTACCGTAAACAAAAAGAAAAATACCATTTTTTTAATCTTATTTTTTGTTCTCACCCTGTTCTGCTGGTGCCCCATCGGATATGGCAGTTATGGTGAAGTTGGTCTCATTATGGGAATGCCCTCCTGGGCGTTTATTATGCTGTTGATTGGTGCGACTCTCTTTGTGATTGAATGGATTTATCTGTTTGGGACAGATTTGGCCATATATGATGAGGACCTTGAAGAAATCATGGATGCGCTTGAACAGGTCACCGCCAAAGAAACCATAGAGGAGGAAAATTAAAATGGTCGCTGTCATTATTATTACCAGCCTTTGCATGGTATCCGTCTATATAAGCTATGTGGCCTTTCGCAAAGGGTTTACCAAAAGTGCCGATGATTATTTTGTAGCAGGATCCAGTCTTGGGTATTTTGTGCTCATTTTCAGCCTTCTGGCATCCTTCCTCAGTGCTTTTTCCATGTTCGGAATGGCCAGCTTTGGATATCGCCTGGGATTTGGCAGCCTTTATGTTCTAACCGCCAACCTGGTTCCCCTGGGGTTTTTGTGGTATTTCATGCATAAAAAAACCTTCCTGCTGGGACGGTCCAGAAAATGGATGACCATGGGAGCTCCCTTTGGTGAACGATACGGCACCCCCATGAAAATCGTATTGGTCATGGTTGTTCTAGTGGCGTCTATTCCCTACATCGTCGCCCAGATTCAGGGAATAGGGGTCATGTTGGAGGCCATGAGCGAAGGCATCATTTCCTTCCATGTAGGGCTCTTTTTTGTTCCCTTTTTCATAGCTTTATACCTGATGATGGGGGGAATGAAAGGAGCTGCCTGGGTCAATGCCATCCAGGGGGTCTTTTTTTCCATCATGGTCTTTGTCCTCTTCTTTTTTGTCATGATGAAAAACGGCGGGTTTGTTCCGACCATGGAAATGGTTTTGGCAAAGCATCCCAACCTGTTTCAACTTGGCTGGGCCGGAGGCAAAGTCTGGAACTATCCCATGGTTTTCGGAATGGCAGCGGCCATGTGTCTGGGATGTGTCTGTTTTCCACAACCCTATATGCATGCCTATTCAAGCCGGTCAGCAAGGGGGTTAAAAGCGATGTTCCTCTCCTTCGGCGGCATTTGCCTGGTGATTATTACCATGCCGACCCTGGTAGGGATTGCCGGTACTATCATTGTTCCAGGACTCACAGGGGTTCAATCAGACAAAATTTACGGACTGGTTGCCTCTGCAAGCATGCCGGACTGGCTGGCGGCTTTTGCTGTGGCGGGCGGCTTTACGGCTGCCATGTCAACGGTAAACGGTCTTGTTTTTGGAAATGCGGCAAATCTTTCAGTGGATATTTTCAAGACATTTAGACCCCAGACCAAATCATCTGAACTGATTAACATTTCCAGGGCCTTTGTGGCCATTATAATGGCCGTTTGTGTGGCAATTGCCTGGAACCCCAAAACGCCTGTGGCAGAACTTTCCATTATTGCATTCGGTACAGTGGCGGTGACCTTTTTTGCTCTTTGGGGTGCCTATTATTGGAAGAGAGCAACGGCAACGGGTGCCATTTTATCCACATTGGTAGGTGTCTCACTCAACGTCACCTTCTTTTTTATCGGTGGTAAAGCCATGGTTCTTTTCCCCCAGAAAGCCTTCTTCCAATTGAATGGATTTTTGACCGCTTTTATTATTTCGGGCATTGTTTTCTTTGTCGGCTCCTACTTAACCCAACCGGGCAAAACTGAAAAGGAAAGCCTTAAACTGTTTTTTCATCCTATTTTGACTAAATAATCTATTGAAAGGATATTTGTTATGAAATCTGATATAGCTCAATCCGATTTGTTTAATGCGACAGATTATTTTGTGGATCGACATATTCGCGAAGGAAGAAAAGACAAGGTAGCCATCCTATGTGAAGACCGGCAGATGACCTATGGACAAGTTGCCACCCAGGTCAACCGGTTTGGAAATGGTCTTTTAGAATCAGGAATTAGAATGGAAGACCGAGTGGCCATGCTGATGCTGGATACGGAACTTTACCCGGTTGTGTTTTTTGGGTCCATTAAAGCCGGGGCCGTTCCCATCTGCCTGAATACATTAATGCGCCCAAAGGATTATCTTTATTTTTTAAATGACAGCCGGGCAAGGGTTTTGGTGGTGGATGAAGCCCTCTATCCCATGATTGAAGAAATTAAACCCCTGTTGAAATTTCTTGAGCAAACCCTCTTTATCAGCAGCGGAAAAACAATGCCGGAGGAGGTCACATCCTATGAAGCATTTGTGAACAATCAATCTGATTCTCTCATGCCAGCACCAACCAGCCCTGATGATGCCTGTTTCTGGCTGTATAGTTCCGGTTCCACAGGACAGCCAAAGGGTACGGTTCATTTACAGCATGATATGCTGGCCAGTGTCGAAACCTATGGAAACCAGGTGCTGAAGGTGAGAGAAAATGACATCTGTTTTTCAGCTGCAAAATTATTTTTTGCCTACGGCCTGGGCAATGGGCTTTATTTCCCTTTCAGCGTCGGTGCGACAACCGTGTTGATGCCGGACCGACCGACACCTTTATCCGTCTATAATACCATTGAAAGCCATAATCCCACCTTGTTTTTTGGGGTTCCCACCCTCTACGGCGCCATGCTTGCACAAGAAGGAGAAATGAAAGGTGTCAGACTCTGTGTCTCTGCGGGAGAAGCATTGCCGGCCGATATATTTCACCGGTGGAAAGATAGGTTCAATGTGGACATTCTGGATGGAATTGGGTCTACAGAAGTTGTTCACATCTATATTTCTAACCGGATGGATAATATTCGGCCGGGAAGTACAGGGCAGATAGTGCCGGGATATGAAGCAAAAATTGTGGATGAGAACTTTAATGAGCTGCCCCAGGGAGAGATAGGAACGGTTCTCATCAAGGGGGAGAGCATCGCAGCCTACTATTGGAACAAGCACAAAAAAACCAAGGAATCCATGCTGGGAGAATGGTTTAACACCGACGATAAATTCTTTGTGGATGAAGAGGGGTTTTACTATTATGTAGGTCGGTCCAATGATATGTTAAAGGTCGGGGGTATCTGGGTTTCCCCCATTGAGGTCGAGGCAAGTCTCATCGGTCATTCGGCTGTTCTTGAGTGTGCTGTTGTACCGGGCAGGGATGAAGAGAATCTTGTAAAGCCCTGTGCCTATATTGTTCTGAACAATGGCTTATCACCGTCAGATGAACTTGAGAAAGAGATTAAAACCTATGTAAAGAAAGACCTGGCCCACTACAAATTTCCCCGGTGGATTCATTTTGTGGAGGACCTGCCCAAAACAGCAACAGGAAAGGTGAAACGGTTTGAATTGAAAAAACTGGAAGAAGAAAAAGTGATATCAGCTTAAATTTGATTTGTGGCAGCCGTTTCTTTGAATGAGATTTGGCTGCCGCAAATTTAAATATTGCAGCAAACTTTCCCTATATTTCTATTCCACCGCCACCTTGACAACCACTTTGTGGAGTTGCCCCGACAAGATCATCGGCATGTGCGCATCTTCCGAGAAAAAGATCACAAAAAATCCAGGTTCAACCGGAAGCCAGACATTTGGATGTATCCGTGAAAAATTGAATGATAAGCGCCGTATAATTACTTGTCCTGATTTATAAGGAGTAAATTTTGCCAAACCTAAAAATCGATGATAAAAATTATCTTCACTATCAATTATTAGATGGTGACAAAAGCAAACCTTACCTGGTGTTCTTACATGAAGGTTTAGGATGTGTTGATCTGTGGAAAGGTTTTCCAGAACGTTTATGCAAAACTACGGGATGTCCTGGACTTGTTTATGATCGTTTAGGTTATGGAAAATCATCTCCTTTAAATCACAGGTATACTATTCACTTTATGCATGAACATGCTCTCAATACGCTACCATTGCTTTTAGAAGCTGTAATTCCAAACACTTCTTTCATTTTAATTGGACATTCAGACGGTGGTAGTATTTGTCTTATTTTTGGTGCTGAGCGCCCGACTCTATTAAAAGGTATTATTACGGAAGCGGCACATGTATTTGTGGAGTCAGAAACTGTTGCGGGAATTAAAGATGCTGATGACGCATGGGAACAAGGAAACTTAAAGGGCTTGTTCAAATACCATGGAGACAATACAGAAATAATGTTTAAGGCGTGGTCTGAAATTTGGCTGACAAGCTCGTTCAGACACTGGAATATTGAATACCTCTTGCCAAGTATTGATGTGCCATTGCTGTCTATACAAGGCCGAGACGATCAATTTGGCACAACAGAACAGGTTAACTCCATTACCTCTAAGTTTGGGGGTACAGTATACTCAAAAATAATTAACAACTGTGCACATTCACCACATTTAGAAGCGGAAAAAGAAGTACTAAGTTTTATGCAAGAGTTTTTATCTCAAGTTATTCAGGGTTAACACGTCAAATGTTTACAATTAGAAAGAAGTTATTGAAAATAAATCATAACGAATAGGGTTAGATTGTGAGAGCGAAGCGAACCACAATCTGAACCGTTTGTTGGACAAGCCCGATTTATTGTATAGAAAATATTTTTTTGGGGGTGGCTACCGGGGTCAGGTAGTTAAGAGAAAGGACGACCTATGAAGTGAGTAATTTTTATATTGCTGTCCTTTTTTAAGGTTGCTCTCTAAACCCCTATATAATGTGGAGACATTTTGCTCGTAATCAGGTATTACAATAAACCTGAAAGGAGCACTAAAATTGACAAGAAAAAATGGACAAAATTACAGCCCTGAATTCAAGGAGCAAATTCTCCAGGAATGT
>JAFLJU010000644.1 GCA_022712835.1 Desulfobacteraceae bacterium | reverse complement strand
CAGGAAGTAGACGGAAAGCTACCCCAGGACAAAGAGATGATGACAATACCCATCAAACAATTTTTAAACATGACCGCCCAAGATCAGATGATGTACAGAATCGGTCGGCGAACAGGTATTTTCTCAAGGCTTAAGGATCTTGAAGACCCAAGACTCCTGGCCCAGGCCCAACAGGCTAAAGAACGGTATGGCGTTACCCTTGATAATCTTGATAAATTTACCGACGCCATGATCAAACAATTTATTTAGCAGGTTTCAGTTAATAAAAAGGATATCAAACATGAATGAGATACTTAAATCATATGATCCGTCTAATAACGAAGAATTAGGTGAGGTACATGTATCCAGCCCGGAAGAAATCAAGGAGATAGTTGCTAGGGCACGCAAGGCATCTTCAAGCTGGTATGCTCTTGGACTGGACGGTAGGATGGCGTTTATTGAAAAGGCCTGGTCAGGAGCCCAACCACATATTCAAGAGCTTGCCCAGCTCATAGCAAGAGAGATGGGCAAGGATATCCAGCGCGCAGGCGGGGAAGCCAATGGCACGGTGCACGGCGGCCCCTATATTGCCAGAGAGGCGAAAGAGGCCTTGTGTCCACGGTCCACCGGAAACGGAACAACAATTGAGTACATGCCCCTGGGGGTTGCAGCAGTGATCTCTCCCTGGAATTATCCACTGGCCATGGCAAACAACCTCATTGTACCGGCCCTGATGGCAGGAAATACCGTGGTGTTCAAACCCTCAGAACAGACCCCCCTGGTCGCGGATTTATTTGTTAAAATCCTGAACCAAGTTTTACCTCCCCATGTGCTTCAGATTATCCACGGGTACGGAGAACAGGGAAAAACACTTGTGGAAAGCCAGGTCAATCTGATTGCATTCACCGGTTCCCAAGCTGTTGGAAAACAAATAATGGCCAGTGCTTCCAAAGATCTCAAACGACTTATCATGGAGCTTGGCGGCAACGATCCGATGATTGTACTTGAAGATGCTGACATCAATGCCGCTGCCAGATTTGCCGTTGCAAGTGCCTTTGAAAATACCGGACAGATGTGCATTTCAACCGAGCGGATTTATGTGGACGAAAAAATTGCAGATCACTTTGAATCCCAGGTTACAAAAATTGCGTCCCAGTACCGGACAGGCCCATGGAATATGCCTGGAGTCAACATCGGTCCCATTGTCAACAAAGCTCAGCATGAGAGGGTCGTTCAACATATAAAAGATGCCGAAATAAAGGGTGCAAAGATCCTGCTGGGAGGATCAGATCAGGTACTGCCATATATTCAGCCCACCGTCATCACCGGAATGACCACAGACATGATTATGGAAAATGACGAAACCTTCGGCCCGGTGGTGGCCATGAGCCGGTTCAAAACAATAGATGAGGCTGTGGATCGGGCCAATAACAGCAATTATGGGCTTGGGGCAGTGATATTCGGGCAGAAAGCGGCAAAGGAAACCGCCGCCCGCATGGAAGCCGGCATGGTTGGCATCAACCAGGGGATTGGCGGCGGGGGAGATGTTCCTTGGGTGGGTGCAAAGCAGAGCGGTTTTGGATTTCACGGATCTTTGGACGGGCACCGTCAGTTTGCCCAAGTTCGAGTCATCAGCGGCTAATTCCTATCCGATCAGAAACTATTTGTTAGGCCCGTAAAATGCTCGAAAAGGGAGGGCCAGGTAGCGACAAGCTACCTGGCCCAAATTTGTCAGCATCTATTGGGTATAGGCTGTCAATGGCGAATTAATAGATATCAGCACAAGATAACCTCGCCATTATCTCAACAAAGGAGGTGCCGGGGTGCCATGCGATGATGTTATGGATACCTTGAATGAGTTCTGGCCTTTTCATAATATTCCTCTATTCCCTTCTTTTGGATTATTTTGTTTATTGCCACCCATCCTTTATAAAGCCCCGGATCGAAATTCGTTTTATCACAGGGAAACTCTTCACATCGATAACAAAAATCAATCTGCTTTTTCTGGTGGCACCCTCGCACACCGCAGTCCTTAAACAATTTACACTGCTCATTGCGACACCCCTTGCAGTTTTCCAATGCAAAATAATCCAGCACCTCTTTAAAATCTGCATATTTTTTAAAAATCGGGTTATCCAACATGGTTTCAAATCGTTTGGCATTAATGTGAAAATTTCCCAATTTCTTTTTGAGTTTCATACTATATTCTCTTATATCTCCATCAACATGTGCAAAACAGGTTTCGCAACATAGGCCACAGGGGCCTATAGATGCTTTAATTTTTTCATCAATCATTCATTTTCTCCTTTTATGGTTAAATTATAAGTGGATCATATCCATTGCATTTTAGAAACAAAAGTGGCATAAACGACAAAATAATGGGCGATAATGACAAACAGCTAAATTTTTGGAAAATTTATGAAACGTGTAACCATTCTCGGACTGTATAACACCATGGCGACAACCATTTTCGGACCCATGGATATTCTAAACCAGGCGGGGAGATTATGGAATCGCTTGAGCAACTGCCCGCAAACTCCTTTATTCGAAGTCACAATTGTTTCAGCAGACGGGCAACCCATCCGGTCAGTGAATAATATCCAGATCCAACCCCATTGCAGTATTAATCAAATCCAACAAACCGATTTAATTATTATTGCATCTGCCACATATATCGAAAAAATTCTTGAAAAAAACCCAGAACTGGTTCCCTGGATACGTCATCATTACGCTCAAGGTGCCCATGTCGCAAGTATCTGCACGGGTGCTTTTCTATTAGCCGAAACCGGCTTGTTAGATGGCAAATCGGCTACACTTCACTGGGGGTTCACAAAGATATTTCGCAAGAGATACCCCCAGGTATCATTAGAACAAGATAAGATGTACATAGACCATGGTCGCCTCTATTGTTCGGCAGGTGTGAGTGCAGGCATGGATCTTTCCCTTTACCTGGTGGATAAATTTTGTGGCCGAAAGGCAGCTGTTGAATCTGCAAAAACGATGGTTTTGGATATGGGAAGAGAAAGGCAAACTCCTTATGATTGTTTTTTTGTATCAAAAAGCCACGGTGACTCACCGATTGTTGAAGCACAAGAGTGGATAGAACAACATCAAACTCAAGCAATTGATTACGACTTAATGGCACAAAAGTTTCGAATGAGCCGCCGTTCGTTGGAACGCCGTTTTAAGAATGCTGTGGGTGTTACTCCTTTGGGCTATTTACAAAAATTACGGGTGGAATACGCAAAACATCTTCTGGAGGAAGGGACCCAGACCTTCAATGAAATTACGTACCAGGTCGGCTATGAAGACATTTCATTTTTCAGAAAAATATTCATCAGGCTGACAGGCTTAAGACCTAAAGAATATCAACAGCGATTCACTGGGTATTCTCACAAACCAACCTTACAATGACCCAGCATGACCTTTTGATATTGAATTATGACTTTACAGACTTTTGAAACGTTGGTACTCATTGAATTAAACGATTTACTACTTGAGGTTGATTACTTGAGCTTGATTTACCGATTTTTTTACCAGGAACCCACTGAACAAAAGCCATGCGGCAGGTCCGAGGAAATCAAATACCAAATGGGGTAGCTTTATGAGTTCTGTATCCGTAAGATTTTTTATTATCACAGATGATTCTGAAATTTTAAAAGTGTCAATCAATAGATTTGAACGCTTACGAAAATGCACCGCTGAAGAAAAAATTGAAAAATTTGCAGGAAAACGTGTGCGTGTTGCAGAAATATGTGTGAAGCTTGATAACCGAAAGCCAATCGAGGTTATAAGAGCTATTTATTATTATTTGCACTTCAATGAAAAAGGTATCATTGATGAAAATCAATTAAGGGATGATGGAAACATAGTTGCGACTGCTGGAATCTCCCCCATATTCACGCAAAAAGAGAACGACAATATAATAGACGCTCAACAAGAATTTGCTAAAAGAAAACGTGATCATGCTGTTTGGTGGAAGCCTGATATGCAGCTTGAACGTGATATTTTAGATGCTTCCATCGACGAATTTAAGTGCAAACGATTATAAATTAGTCTTGAGTGTATCCGATCATGGTAAATGTTAATTTTGCAGTGGGATATAAATTTCGACAATTGAGTTTTGATCATTCCAATTAAACCTTGAATCATATCTTTCGTAGTGAATTACCGATCTATCAAGGTCGATACCAAGTGGAGAATTTGGAATTATTGTTTTGTAAATTTGATTAATTGTCTTGCTTAGTAAATATACTGGACCAGTATGAATAAATTTTGCATAACTTCCAGCAGGAATATATGCAGGTTCAAATTGAGGGATGCGGTTCTCTGAATAGAATGCGCATCGATAAAAGTATTGATTTTCGGTTTTTATGGTTATCCCAAATTTTTCCCACTTAGCATCAAGCTTAATTCCGTTTATCCTGATGAGCGTATTGAACTTTTTCCAATGACCAGAAATAATAGAAAAATTATTTTGATGAGAAGTCGTTAGTTGAGTTTCAAAATAACACACATTAATTTGGGGGACGTTTATTATTTTATATTTCATTTTAATTTACGGCAAATAGATTCAATTATTCAAACGGTATCATTGATTTTCAAAGAGTAATTTTTCAAGGCCTCTCCCCTGTCTTCTTTACCAAATAATCCTTCATAAAATCACCCACTGAGGTCAGAAGATCGGACTTTGGAAGGGTGGAGAGGATCAGGGAAATATAGTCAAGGTCCTTCACTTGCCTTACCGCTGGTTTAAAATTCAGGTCAAACAGCCAGCTTATCTGGAACAATTTCAAATCATTCACAGAACGGACTTGCTGGTTGTCAATCAATTCCTTTTTTAGAATCCGGTCCACAAGAGACTTGGAAATCAGGCCGTCATCCACAAGGTTGTAGGTAAGATACCCGTTTTCCGAAGGATTTACCCCAAGGTATTTTTGGATGACCACATGAAAAATATCCAGCTTGTCTGCATCCCGCAACAACCGGGTCAAGAAGAGGGTGTCCGTATCCATCCCCCGGGGCAGGTGAAAGGAATTATGCAGGGCAACAGACCGGAGAATCTGTCTTTTTTCGGGCTTTGGCCAGGATGCCAGAAGCCTTTGTTCCCGAATCACCCCCACCCCCAGGGTTCCGTGATTTTTGGATGCTGAATCCAAAAAGGTACCATAGGTCTCAAATTGCCTGAACCGCCCGATATCATGGAGCAGGGCAGCCACCTTTGCCACCCGCATCCTTTCAGGGGAAAGCCCTATACTTGTTCCCAGAAAAACCATGTTTTCAACCACCCGGGCCGTGTGGGCTTTTTTGGTCACATGGGGATGGGCATTGGCTGCCCGGTTGATAAATTGCGAGGAATAGTCATCAAAAAAATCGGTCAGCTCCTTGTAATCCGCATCTGTCATCTTCTATTCCGCTTCCTTTTTCTTCCAGGCCTGCCAGGCGGAGCCATTTTAACAAGTTTCGGGTCAAACCTTGCCATGATTTGGACAAGATCTTTTTGTTGATCCATCACCTCTTCAATTGACTTGTATGCCATGGGTGCTTCGTCAATTCCTGCTGAGATAAGCGTTACCCCTTTTTTGACAAGCAATGGGGTGATATCAGACCAATTAAATTTTTTTATGGCGGCAGTGCGGCTCATTCTTCTTCCAGCGCCATGGGCTGCCGAACACAAAGATGCATCATTTCCAAGTCCCCTCACAATAAAGGTAGGCGATGCCATTGATCCGGGGATAACACCTAAAACACCTTTGTCTGCGGGTGTTGCCCCTTTTCGGTGTACAATAACCTGCCGGGGTCCCATTTGTGCTTTCCATGCAAAATTGTGATGATTTTCAAGGGTCAGGACAGAGCTTGCGCTTAAATGGTTCAATACACCTTGATGGATAATATCATGGTTTGCAGCAGAATATTTTCCCATAAGTTCCATTGCAAGCCTGTATTCAAGGCCTTCTGAACGTTTAAGATCCAGCCAGGCCAGATTGTTTATATCCTTTGGAAGTTCCGGATGAAGTTTTTTCGCCAAAGCGCTGTAGTGTTTAGCAATATCAGCCCCGGCTCCCCGGCTTCCGCTGTGGGTTAACAATGCCAGATATTCACCTTTTTCAAGACCCAGATCATTGTTTTCAAGCATCAGGCGTCCAAATTCCGCAAAATGGTTCCCCGAGCCCGAGGATCCCAGTTGTTTCCATGCCTTATCCTTTAATGATCCGACCTTTTGGCTAAATGACCAATCTTCATCCATAACCCCATGGTTTTTAGGCCGGGTGAATGTTTGGCCAACACCAAAACAGGTTTTGGTTTCCAGGGCAATTTTAAATATATCCCTGCGCTTTTCATACTCCTTGAAGGGAAGATCAAGAATGCTCATTTTAACTCGACAGCCGATATCCACGCCAACGGCATAGGGAATGACCGCACCGTCAACCGCGAGAACGCCACCGATGGGAAGCCCATAGCCTTTGTGTGCATCCGGCATTAACGCCCCCTTTATGGATATGGGAAGGGAACAGGCATCGTCCATCTGCCGGACAGCCTCAACATCAAGGTTCTCCCCCCAGATCCTGTAGGGAGCGATCTTCTGATTTTTTTTATCTCTGGTCATGTAGCAATTCCCATACCGCAAAATATTAGTCTGTTCCTCAACAAAATTCAAGGGCAACTTAAGAGAGAACCAAAAACAAATAATTTGACACTCCAGGGTAAACTATCTATAAAGTTTGTTGGTATCAAGGTGTCAGGACCCCGTTGCTAGGAATTAAATTATAGGGATCCGGGATAATAGGAAAAACGGTGAAATTCCGTTGCATGCCAGCCGTTGCCGTAATCGGGGACAAAGACCGCAACACAGCCACTCTCCAGGAAAATTGCAGGAGGGGAAGGCGCGGTCCGAGAATGATCCGTGAGCCGGAAAGCCTGCCTTTATGTTTACCAAACGGATTCATTGCTGGAACAAGGTCCTTATGAATAGCTATGTTCATCAAAGGAACCTTTGGACCATGAAAACAATAGATACAATGGCCGCAAACAAAGAATTCGGCGCCCTTATCACCCGGCTGATCCAGAAAAATAATCTGACCCGCCAGGAAGCCAGACAAGCCTTTACCACCCTTCTCAACAATGAAACAAGCCAGATGCAACAGGGTGCTTTTTTAGCAGCCCTCACAGCCAAGGGAGAAACCGCCATGGAGGTGGCAGGATCCTGGGAAGCCATCTATGATCTGGACACCACCAAGGTCAGTATGGCAAAAGACCTTGCCCTGGTGGAAAACAGCGGTACGGGTATGGACACTTTTAAAACCTATAATATCAGCACAGCCGCCTCCATTATCGCAGCCGCCGGGAATATTCCCATGGCCCGCCACGGGGCCCGGGCCATCACCTCGCTTTGCGGCACCGTGGACATGGCCGAAGCCCTGGGCGTTGATGTGGAATGCACGGCAGACCTGGTGGCCAAAAGTATTGAAACATCCGGCATAGGCCTGTTCAACGGCATGAGTCCCCACATCCACCCCAAAGCCCTGGGCAGGATTCTCTCCCAAATTTTTTTCGGGTCCACCCTGAACATTGCCGCCTCCCTTGCCAACCCGGCCCTGCCTGCCATCGGCGTTAGGGGGGTCTATGCAAAGGAAATGATCCTGCCCGTGGCCCAGGTCATGCGAGAGATCGGGTACAAAAGCGCCATTGTTCTCCATGGGTGTATGGATGATTCCCCCCTTGGCATGGACGAGGCATCCATCTGCGGCATCACCCATTGCGCCAGGGTATCAGGAGAAACAATCCATGAGTTCTCCATCGATCCTAAAAAATTGGGTCTTGCCACCAAAGACCCCCGGGCGCTTTCCCCGGAGCCGGAACTTTCCTTGGAATCAAAACGCTTTGCCGCCCTGATGAACAATAAAGAATCCGGCCCCAGAAAAGATGCCGCCCTTCTCAATGCCGGCCTGATCTTTCTGGCCGCAGACAAGGTGCCCACCCTTGAACAAGGGATTGAAAAAGCGGCAAAGCTGCTGGAAAAAGGAAAGGCTTTTGCGACACTTGAAAACTGGGTAGCCGCCCAGAACACAGATTCCCAAAAAGGGTTAAAAACCCTCCACAAACTTATATAGGATATGATATGGAATTGCTCATCCTAAAATCCGGTACCAGCTATATCCGGGTAAAAGAACAAAA
>JAFLJU010000363.1 GCA_022712835.1 Desulfobacteraceae bacterium | reverse complement strand
GGGTTGGTCTGCCCCTGAAAATTATTGCTGTTGGGCCCCTGGTTTCCCTGGGAAGGTGCGTTGTTGGATTGATATCCGCCTCCACCCTGATTTCCCTGGTTATTACCAGCCTGATTCCCTTGATATCCACCGCCCTGCTGGGTGTTTTGGTTGCCACCGCCGTCAGATGAACCGACAAAATTAAATTCCCTCACGATGATATCGGTTGAGTACTTTGTGACACCGTCTTTTTCATATTGGCTGTAGTTAATTTCACCTTCTATATAGAGCATATTGCCCTTACTGACATACTTGGTAATCAATTCGCCTGCCTTATCAAAGGCGGTGCAACGATGCCACTGTGTCACTTCCTGGCCGTTTTTTTGTTTTTTAGAAGTTGCAAGGGAAAATTTACACACGGCAAGTCCGGACTGGGTGTATGATATTTCCGGATTTTGTCCCAGACGGCCTAGAATAATCGCTTTATTGACGCCAGCCATTTTTTTACTCCTCATATAATTTAATTAAATTTTGATAATATTAGGCTATTTATATGCTCACAGGAAGGCCCAATTGTCAATTCTTTGATGTTTCATTCTCTTATACCAGAAAAGATTAACATTGACAATCCTACCCCATGGGAATATGTTGCTATTAAGGTAGCAACATTATGGAGAGTGTGAATGGAAAACGACTTACGATTAAAAGAATTGGGATTTTCCCAATATGAGGCCGCCTGCTATATGGCGCTGGTTGGGAATCACCCCGTCAATGGGTCCCAGTTGAGCAAGTTATCAGGGATTGCACGGTCTCGGATCTATGATGTCCTGCGCAACCTGATATCCAAAGGGCATGTGATTGAAGTCATGGAGGGCCAGTACGCCCCCCTGCCTTCGGATGAATTGATCCGGCGCCTTAAAAGAGGCTTTGAAAAAAACATCGCAGCCTTTGAAAAGGAAATTACCACGGCCTCCCAAAAGCAGGATTTTGAATACGTCTGGACCTTGACCGGTTACAACCTTGTCATGGAAAAAGCCAAGGAAATGATAGACGCTGCTAGAAAAGAAATCTATGTCCGGCTCTTCCCCGAGGCAGACATACATTTGTCAGATGATTTAAAGGCAGCAGAAAAAAGAGGGGTTTTAATCCGCTACATTGCCATGGGAAACATCCCTAAACGCTTCGATGTCCAGGTGACCCATCCCGACCACGAAAACCTGATAAACACCATTGGCGGCAGATCCTTTGATATAATCACCGATAAACGAGAGGCCCTGGTGGGAATATTTGAAGCAGGGAATGAAGATTTGGCCCCCATCAACTGGACCCGGAACCAATGGTTTATCATTGCCAATAGGGACAGTCTTCGCCATGATTTTTACCATTGTTTCCTGGAAAAAACCATGGATCAAAACCAGGAACTCACCGACAAAGAAAAACAAATTTACGATATTATAAAAGCAGATAATTAAAGGAGGTAGCCATGACAGCCATGCGTAAAATACACTATTTTGATGGATTCTCCAACGAAACGGATGACACGATTTTCAATCTGGAAGAGGATTTTGGTGCCCATCATTACGAGAGAATCAATCTGGTGGTCCGCCATGCCAAGGGCTGCTGGCTCACCGATGACAAAGGCAAGCGCTATCTGGACTGCCTGGCGGCCTATTCCGCAGCCAACCCGGGCCACCACCACCCCACCATCACCAATGCGGTCATGGACGCTCTCATCGGCAATTATGCCTCGGTCCTCTCCAATGTGGTCTATACAGATCCTTTGGGAATATTTTTATCCGAAGCCGCTAAATTTGCCCCCCAGATGGCACCCCGATTCGGCAACCACGGCAACAAGGTGTTGCCTAAAAACGGCGGAGTAGAGTCCGTTGAAACCGCCATCAAGGCCATGCGGTATTATGGATTCAAAGCCAAAAAAATCCCCGACGGGCAACAGGAAATAATTGTGTTTGACAACAATTTCCACGGCCGGACTATTTCTGTGGTTTCCCTTTCCTCCAGTAAAAAATACAAGGAAGGATTTGGCCCCCTGACCCCGGGATTTGTCTCTGTGGAATTTGGCAATATAGACGCGGTAAAAAAAGCCATCTCCTCCAACACCTGCGGTATCCTGGTGGAACCTTTCCAGGGAGAGGGCGGTATGAAAATTCCACCCAAGGGCTTTCTCAAAGGACTAAGAGAGCTGTCCGACGCCAATGATCTTTTGTTAATCTGTGATGAAATCCAGGTGGGCATGGGCAGAACCGGGAAAAAATTCTGTTTTGAGCATGATGATATGGTTCCCGACGGCGTGATCCTGGGCAAAGCACTTTCCGGGGGGCTTGTTCCCCTGTCTGTTTTTATCACCAATACCAAAATCATGGACATGGTTTTTTCCAAGGGCTCCGACGGGTCCACCTTTGGCGGCTATCCCCTGGCCTGTGTTGCAGGAACCGCATCCCTAAAGGTCTTTGAAGAGGAACACCTGGCAGAACAGTCAGCTGTTAAAGGAAAAATTCTGAAAGCACGGATTCAAGAGATTGCAGACCGATCCCCCCATGTCAAAGAGGTCAGGGGAAAAGGGCTTTTCATCGGAATTGAGGTGAAAAAAGGCAATGCCATGGAATTTTGCCATAAACTGCTCAAACTGGGCCTGATTGTCAATGACAGCCACGGCCATACCATCCGGATTTCCCCTCCCCTGGTCATCAACGAGGAAGAAATGGATTTTCTGGTGGATAAGCTTGAAAAGGTATTGGTGGATTGACAAAACCGCCATTTACGTCAA
>JAFLJU010000257.1 GCA_022712835.1 Desulfobacteraceae bacterium | reverse complement strand
CTATTTTTATGGGTCTATTGACAGGGATGCTTCTCACATTTTATATGAAGTAGATGACATTATCAGGAAGTATTCTAACTATTCTTCACATTACCCTTCAGATGGCGCTTGTCCTGAGGGTATTGCTACGGCCCCACAGGGAGCCCGCTTCCCGGATCGCCTGGGTGGTTGTTATCATTGCCGTTCCCGTCCTGGGGATCCTGGCCTATCTTTTGTTGGGTGAAACCAATATCGGCCGGGACCGGGTGGCGCGAATGCACCGGGTTCTTTCGGAATTGCCCGATCTCTCAGGTGTTTCGGGCATGGGAGCCGTCATGGCCGATGTGGATCTTCCTGGGCAATACACCCATCTGTTTCAAAGTGGAAAAACCGTCAATGGATTTGATCCCGTGGGGGGCAACCATGGGCAATTAATGGCCGATTCCAACGCCACCATCGCTTCTATGGTGGCCGACATCGATGGGGCAACCGACCATGTTCATCTGCTGTTTTATATTTGGCTGTCGGATAACAACGGCTGTCGAATTGTTGATGCCCTGATACGGGCGGCAACAAGGGGGGTTACCTGCCGGGCCATGGCAGATGGGTTGGGGTCCGGTACCATGATCGGTTCAAAATATTGGCGGGCCATGGGAGAGGCCGGGGTTCTCCTGGCATCTGCCCTGCCCATCGGCAATCCCGTGCTGCGGATACTAAAGGGGCGTATCGACCTTCGGAATCATCGAAAAATTGTGGTGATTGACCATGTAATCACCTATTGCGGGAGCCAGAATTGTGCGGACCCGGAGTTTCGGGTCAAGGCAAAATATGCCCCCTGGGTGGATGCCATGGTGCGTTTTGAGGGGCCTGTTGCCCGGCAGAATCAATATTTGTTTGCCAGTGACTGGGAGAGTGAAACCGGTGAAGATATCAACGATCTTCTGATCTGTCCGATTCCGCCGATGCCGCGTGGGCTGCCAGCCCAGGTGATCGGAACCGGCCCAACGGTAAGGTTTTCTGCCATGCCTGAAATCTTTGAATCCCTGATCTACGCCGCCCGTTCAAGGTTGATAATCACCACCCCTTATTTTGTGCCGGGCGAGTCCATGATGGCCGGGTTGTGTGCCTGTGCCCGGCGGGGGGTTGAGACCACCATTGTTTTCCCGGCAAAAAATGATTCCTGGATCGTGGGGGCTGCCAGCCGCAGTTATTACGAGAACCTGCTGGATGCGGGAATTCGCATTTTTGAATACCAGGGGGGACTGTTGCATACAAAATCTCTTACCCTGGACGGAGAAATCACCTTGATCGGTTCTGCAAACATGGACAGGCGAAGTTTTGAACTCAATTACGAGAACAATATTTTGTTATATGACCCCTGCTTGACCGCAGATATCTGTCAACGCCAGGAAAACTATATTAAATTATCCCAACCTGTCACCCGGGAAATGGTCGCTGGATGGGCCTGGCACCAACGGCTTTGGAATAATACCATCGCCATGCTCGGGCCGGTGCTTTGACTTTGCTGGGCCAGGTTTATTAATAGGGTGCAGACGGTTACAAGGATCAACATGGTATTTGAACCAACCGATGTAAATGATTTAAAGAAAGCCAAACTATTGTTGGAAAACCCGGGTGTTGCCGCAAAATTGACCCGCTTTTTGGGGGTTCCCATTGAAAAGGGGTTTAAATTATTGCCCGCTAATTGGAGCGGTAAGATCGGGGAACTAACCCAGACTGCGTTGTCCAGAGCGGTGGAAACGGCTGTTTTCACCATGAATGCGCAGGGTGAAAAAGCATCCAATCTCTGGCATAAAATGGCCGTGGCAACCACCGGTGGTATTGGCGGCTTTTTTGGCTTGGCGGCATTGGCCATGGAACTGCCCGTCTCAACCACCCTCATGTTACGCTCCATCGCAGATATTGCCAGGAGCGAAGGGGAGTCCATCCATGGAATGGAGTCAAAAATGGCTTGTATTGAAGTTTTTGCTCTGGGGGGGCCGACCCCGGGGGATGATGGGGCAGAGACGGGATATTTTGCGGTTCGTGCCGCCCTGGCCCAGGCGATTACAAGGGCGGTGGATCATGTCGCCGGAGTTGGTTTGGCACAAAAAGGATCCCCGGGGTTGGTTCGACTTATCTTGATTGTGGCAGAACGATTCAGTGTTCAAGTCACGGAGAAAGCCGCTGCCCAGGCAATACCTGCCCTGGGAGCTGCCGGAGGGGCGGTTATCAATACGGTGTTCATGGATCATTTCCAGGAGATGGCCCGGGGGCACTTTATCGTGCGGCGCTTGGAAAGAAAGTATGGCAAAGCGCTTGTGGAAGAAACCTATCAGGGCCTTTAAATTATATGAATAAAAACAAAAGAGACCGGAATCCATATTCCCTGAGGGGATTTATTTTAACTTGTGTGACCTTTCTCTATTGTTTTCTTTTCCTTGCCTTGGGAACCTCATCCCCTGTGTGGGCGGGTGACACCGGGATCTTGTTTCTCGGGGACTCCCTCACCGCCGGATTGGGCGTGATGCCGGAAGAGGCCTATCCGGCAAGGATCGCTGAATTGCTCAAAAAAAAAGGAATCCAGGGGGTAAAAATTACCAACGCCAGTATCAGCGGTTCCACAACAGCCGGAGCAGTTTCAAGACTCAAATGGTTTCTCCGGGCAAACCCGGATATCCTGGTTCTGGCCCTGGGAGCCAATGACGGGTTGAGGGGGTTGTCCACCCAAGAGATGTTTCAAAATCTGGAAAAGACCATTCTTCTGGCAAAGGCCAATGGCATTCGGGTCATCCTGGCCGGGATGAAACTTCCCCCCAATTACGGGCCGGACTATTCAAGGGGATTTACCGAGGTGTTTGTCCTGCTTGCCCAAAAATACAATCTGTCTTTCATCCCTTTTTTATTAGAGAATGTGGCTGGTAATCCTTTGCTTAACCAGGCCGACGGCATTCATCCCAACCGGGCAGGGCATGAAATCATCGCCGCAACCGTGCTTCCCTATATCCAGGAACAATATATCCAGGAAAAATTATGATACTTGAGATACGTAATATTTGTAAATCCTTTCATCATCCTCAATCGGGCACCCTTGCGGTGTTGAACCGGGTGAGTTTTTGCCTTGGGGCTGGAGAAACCACCGCAATCACCGGTCCCTCGGGTAGTGGGAAAACCACCCTGCTGGCGCTTATCGCAGGCCTGGACAACCCCGATTCTGGGCAGGTGATACTGGCCGGGGAAAATTTGTCTGCCATGACGGAACGTTGTCTTGCCCAATACCGTGCCCTTAAAATCGGGATTGTTTTTCAGCAGTTTCATTTAATGCCCCATTTGTCGGCCCGGGAGAATATCAGCCTGCCCCTGGAGATTTTGAAGCAGGAGAACATTTCCCGACGCACCGATGCCATGTTGGAAAAGGTAGGCTTAAGTGATCGCCAGCACCATCTTCCCGGCCAGCTCAGTGGGGGGGAATGCCAGCGGGTAGCCATTGCCCGTGCCCTTATCATCAAACCGGCCCTGCTGCTGGCCGATGAACCAACGGGCAATCTGGATATTGAAACCGGGGAAAAGATCGCCCATCTCCTATTTGACCTGGTGGAAAATGAAAATAAAACATTGATTCTGGTCACCCACAATCCAGGCTTGGCCAATCAATGCCAAAAAATCCGCACCCTTGATCGGGGCAGGCTTGTCTGATGATCTGGCTGCAACTGGGTTTGAGGGAGTTGGTGAAAAACAGGGGGTTTGCCTTTTTTTTCGTATTGAATCTTTCCTTCGGGCTTGCCGGGTTCATTGCCATCCATTCCTTTGGCAGTTCTTTAAATCGCCATCTGGAGAATAATTTAAAGGAAATCCTAACAGCGGATCTGGTATTATCTGCCCCAAATCCGATGACACCTAAAGAACTTGCCCTGGCAGACAGGATCATGGGGCCGGACAAAACCCAAGCCCGCCTGATTCGGTTTTATACCATGGTCAAGGGATCAAATGCCCGCCTGGTTCGGGTGATGGCCATTGATGAGGCCTATCCCCTCTACGGAAGCTTTTCTTTGGAAGGCAATAGTCATACTTCGCAAATTCAGGCAAGACCCGGCCTGTTCCTGACAAGGGATACGGCCCAGGCTCTGGGAATAGGAACCGATTCTTCTGTTAAGTCTCCTCTGGTGCTGGGGGAAAAATCCTTTTATATTCAGGACTTTTTTGAAAAAGACCCGGACAAGTCATTGACCTCGGTTGAGCTGGCCCCTAAAATTTATATGGGAATAGCTCAATTGGAAGACACCGGTTTGATCCGGTTTGGAAGTAGGATTCGCTATCTTTACTATTATCGGTTCGGCCCGGGGACCGATATTTCCGGGCTTGCCGGAAAACTGGAACATGGGTTTTTGGAAAGCTCCGGGGGCCAGCCCCGGATTAATGTCTATGACAGCCGGGATGTCAACAAGCGCCTGGGTAAGATCACCGGGTATTTTACAGGATACATGGGGCTTGTCAGTATTGTGGCTCTGTTTTTGGCTGGCATTGCCACGGCCTATCTGTTCCGGGGCTATCTGAACCTGAAACAAAAGGAAATGGCGATTTTAATGAGTATTGGCGCCACACACGGCCAAATTTATCTGATGTTCAGCTTTCAGCTCATCATGCTTGGTACCCTGGCCGCGGTCTTGGCAACGGTTCTTTCCCTGTTCCTGGTGCCAGCCTTTCCTCTTATTTTTCGCGGATTGATCCCCAGTGATATCATGCTTTCCACAGATCCTGCCACCATTTTGCTGGCAATGGGCATGGGCATGGGTGGTAGCCTTATTTTTTGTCTGCCGGTGTTTGTCCGGATTTTTGGGGTGAAACCCCTGATCCTGCTCCGGGGGGCGGGGGGTGAAAAATCCGACAGAAATGGGCTTTGGCAGTACCTAAGTTTTCTTCCCGGTCTTTTCTCCTTTTTTTGGGTCTCGGTTGTTGTGGCGGGTTCTGCGAAAAACGGGAGTATATTTGCCCTGGGGTTTATGCTGGCCATTCTCTTTTTGTCCGGCATGGGGTGGCTTGTCTTTTCCGTCTGTCGGCTTTTTTCCACCACCCGGCACCTGGTGGTTAGGATCGCCTTTAGAAACCTGCACCGGAACAAATGGTCTGCATTGTCCTGTTTTGTCACCATTGCCATGGGGGTGTTTTTGATTTCCATGATCCCCCAGATCCAGAAGGGGATTCAAACAGAGATCATGCGCCCCAAAGGTTTGAAAATCCCTGTTTTCTTCCTGGTGGATATCCAGGAGGAGCAAAAACTTCACTTTATCAAGTTTATCAGGGAGCAGAAGGCTGAGTTGGTGAATATTTCTCCCATGGTCAGGGGGCGGATTCTCACGGTGAACAAGGCCCCTTTTTTTGGGGAAAAAAAGGAGTCCGATGCAAGACAGATGCGACCCCGGGGCCGAAGGTTGGAGTTTAATTTTTCTTTCCGGGATCACCTGGATGTTTCGGAAACCATTGTCCAGGGAAACCCCTTGTCCAAAACCCCTTGGGACTTCGGGTCTGCCCCGTTTGAAATCTCCCTGGCGATTTCTTTTGCCGATCAATATGGTCTGGGGCTGGGGGATCTTATCGGGTTTGATATCCAGGGAATCCCTTTGGAGGGGAGGGTGGTAAACCTGCGAAAAGTCCGGTGGAACAG
>JAFLJU010000164.1 GCA_022712835.1 Desulfobacteraceae bacterium | reverse complement strand
AATAAAAGAATATAAATGGGCGGATGACATTTTCCATGAAATTAAAAAACTCGATAAACACATCGGAAAGTATAAATTTAAAAAAGCAGTTTCAGATTTGGAAGACCTGATGGCTCTGATTCAAGATCAAGCCTGAAAAAGTAAATACTGATCTAAGTGTTATATAGATGCTTCAACCTAATTTTGACAAAATCAGAAAACCATACTCTGAGATCGTTGACCAGGAACTGCTATTTTTTGGTGAACTTGAAAACTTTGGTGGTAATAATTCAAAAGTTTATATGAAAAAGATCCAGGTATAACTATCCATAGCAGTGGGCCACAAGGGGCGCGGTCCTTACCCCTTATGCCTTCCCTGCCGGTCTGTGGCCCGTGAGCTCACAGTTATGCCTTAATACATATTCCAATTGACATGCTTTCGTATGTGCAATATATTGTACATGTACAATAAAAAATCGGAGAATACCAATGAGAGCAATAACATATACAAGCGCACGAAATAATCTTGCCGGTACCATGAAAAAGGTTTGTGACGATCATACCCCTATTATTGTCACTCGTAAAAACAATGAACCAGTAATTCTTATGTCTCTTGAGGATTATGAAGCCCTTACTGAAACGGCATATCTCATGCAAAGCCCCCAAAATGCCAAAAGGCTTATTGAATCAATCGAAGAATTAAATACTGGTAGAGGTATAGAAAAAGAGATCATTGAATGAAACTTCTATTTTCTGAAAATGCTTGGGACGATTATCTTTTTTGGCAAAAAACAGACAAAAAGACTCTTAAGCGAATCAATAAACTCATCAAAGACATTCAACGCAACAAATATGAAGGACTTGGCAAACCAGAAGCTCTTAGACACAATCTATCTGGGTTTTGGTCCAGAAGAATAACCAATGAGCACCGAATCGTCTATAAAATCGAGAATAATTCTATTTTAATTGCTCAACTCAGGTACCATTATTAACCAGGCATTGCAGCAGGCCTCTTGGGGTCTGCTCTTGCAGTCGGTAGCCTTGGCCAGGAAAAGGGTGAAACCCAGGCCAATAGGTTGGAAACAGCCTTATGGATAGAAGTGGTTTTTTGTCAAAAAAATATAAAAGGCGTGAAATATAGCCCCAACCGAATATATCTCAGAATTAATTTTACCGGATTTAATTGAGCCACTGGACAATGGATTTGATTTTTACAATCAGACTTTCTTTGGAAAACGGTTTTTTTATATAATCCGCCGTCCCCATGGACATCACCTGTTTAAAGGTCTCGTCAGAGGTTTGTGATGTGAGCACCACAAAGGGAATTGTCTTTAATCCAGGATTCTTCTGCATGGCAGACAGCAACTCCAGCCCATCAACCTTGGGCATGTTAATGTCTGAAATCACAAGATTCGGAGTGATAAACGCCATGATATCAAGGGCCTCTTTTCCGTCTTCTGCCTGCTCAACTTTAACAAATCCAATCTGGTTCAACACTGAGACAATTATTTTTCTGACAGATGCAGAATCCTCCACCACAAGTACCGTTAAGGCATTATATCGATTCATATCCACTCCGTTTTAAAGTAAAAAATCAGCACTTTCTTTTAGCTCTTCTGTTTCCCGATGAAGTGGATGCAGTTTGTGGGGCATTTTTCCATGGCTTTCAGAGTCTCTTCATAATTTGGGGCACCATAGCTATCATATTCACAGGCGGAAAGGTTGTCCTTGATGATGAAAATTTCTGAAATTTTAGAACAGGCCTTGCAAGCGACACAAGATGTGGTGCAACTGGCTTTTGCGTTCTTTGCCTTGTCTTTATTGGAACAGGCAACCGTGGGAATCATATCCTCCTGAAATCCTTTGAGGATAATGATCTTTCGGGGGCAAACCTTTGAACAGGCACCACAGCCAACGCATTTGTCATAATCCACCACAGCTAAGCCCTCCACAATGTGGATGGCATCATAGTTACAGGATCTGACACAGTCCCCAAATCCTAGGCAGCCAAAGGTGCAGCCCTGGACCCCTGCCACTTGGTGGGCAGATGCACATCGTTGTTCCCCCCGGTATGGGGTGGATTGGAGGCGATCGGAGGTTTTGGCGCCACAATGGACTATGGCCCGGATCGGAATCATTTCACCCACTTCAACCCCCATAATCCCTGCGACAAGGATGGCGCAGGATTCTCCCCCCACCGTGCATTTGTTGACCGGAATTTGGTCGGTGACAACGGCCACGGCATAATCACTGCAGCCAAGATAGCCGCAGCCGCCGCAATTTACCCCGGGCAGGGCTTCAATTACCGATTCGATCTTGGGATCCACCTCCACCTTGAATGTTTTATTTGCCCAGCCCAGAATATAGGAGAGGATTACGGCCATGACCAGCATGGTTCCGGCGGCGATGGACAGGGTAACAAGGATCATGGCAGCCCCACTTGGATTGAAGGGTCATGGGATGAAAGGTCAAGAGAGGCAAGGGCGGCAGGATTGCTAAAAATGTCTGGCTGGGGGGAAATACGGGTTGACACCTGCTCTTCCACAGGGGGCATGAGGGCATCCCGTATGCCGGAATCCACCCCGGTAAATCCCATGAAGGCAATGGCCAGAATCCCGCCGATAATAAGGGTGATGGCAGCCCCCTGGAAGGGTTCCGGAATGTCGGCAAGTTCCAGCTCTTCCCTGATGCCCGCCATAATCACAATGGCAATGGTGAATCCCACCCCGCCGAAAAATGCCAGGGTAATGGCCTTGCCAAGATCCCATGCATCCGCCGGGTTGTCAACGCCCGTAACATGGCTCATGATGGTCAGACAGGCAAAGAGGATGGCGCAATTGGTGGTGATAAGGGGAAGAAACACCCCAAAGGAACCATAGAGCATGGGAAAATATTTTCTTACATACATCTCCACAAACTGAACCGAAGAGGCAATGGCAAAGATATAAACGATATAACTTAATACGGTCAGATCGATCTTTGCTGCGGCCTGTTCCGGGAGGAAAAAACCGGCAATAAAGGAAGACACAGGGGCGCCGGGTATCAGCACCATGGTGGTGATACTCCAGGAGATCAGGGCGGCAATGCTGATGACAAAGGTGACGGCGCATCCCATGCCAAAGGCCATTTCCACCTTTCTGGAGACCCCCACAAAGGGGCAGATGCCTACAAAATAGTAGAGTACAAAATTATTAATCAGGGCTGCTGTCAGGGAAATCAGCAGTATGTCCAAAAGATACATCATAAACGGTGCCTATACCTCTCTTAAAGATAGCGAAAAAGATGGAAAAAAAGAAAGCGAAAAAAACAATGAAAAAAGTGGGTTACCCATTGTTAGACCTCCTGGCTTTTATGATGCCCATCCAGTTGACAAATCCCAGGAGCAACCCCAATGTGATAAATGCGCCGGGTGGCAGTACCATGATGACCCAGTCCGGCCAGGCGTCTGGAAGCACCCGTATTCCGAAAAGCATGCCGGTGCCCAGGATTTCCCTGACTGCGGCAATGCTGGCAAGCGCTAATCCAAATCCCAGGGCCTGGCCAATGGCATCCGAGGCTGCCGTGACCACGCCTTGTTTGGAGGCACAGACCTCGCAACGGCAGATGATGATGCAGTTAACGATGATCAAGGGAATATAGGGTCCCAGGGTTTTGCTCATCTGGAAAAAATAGGCGGCCAGAAAGCGGTCCGCAATGGTCACAAAGGTGGCAATGGTCAGGGTAAAAATAACAATGCGCAAATGGGGTTTTAATAAATTCCGGATCAGGCTGATGACAATATTGGCGCACAAAAGCACAAAGCCAACGGAACAGGCCATGGTCAGGGCAGGTTTCATGCCGTTGGTCACCGCAAGCGTCGGACAAAGACCCAGGAGTTGTCGGTAGACCGGGTTTTCCGGTAAAATGCCCTGGACAAATCTTTCAAAGGGGGTGTGGGAATCCGCCATCAGGTGTTCTCCTTAATTTTGCCGGTCTCATTTTGTTGGGCCTCTTGTTTGGGGGGACTCACCAGTTGGGCCTTGATATCCATAATGGTTTTATTGACAATGCCTGTAACACTTCTGGAGGAGATGGTGGCACCCGAGATGGCATCGATTTCATTGGTTTTGTTCGGATTTCCTTTCACAACTACAAGGCGGGTGGCAGATGCTTTGTCCAAAAACTGATCCCGCCAGGGTTTTTCTATAATCCTGTTTCCCAGACCCGGGGTCTCCTTCTGGTCCAGAATAAAAAGACCGGTAATGGTTTTTGCATTTGCATCAAGGCCTAGCAGCAGTTCAATCTTATCGGCATAGCCCTGGCCGGATGCCTTGGCCACATGTCCTGCCAGGGTGCCATCTTTAAGAAAAGCATCATAGACGGTATAAAATTTTTTAATCCCGTTTCGTTCAATTTCAATGGTCCGGGAGGTGATGGAAAGAGACTTTTTCTGGCTGGCTAGCGTTGCAGCCTGATCTTCTCCCAGGACAAGGGCGGGAATTTTTGCCAGGGTTTCCCGGGTCTTGTTTGCCTCAATCACGGGCCCCAGTTTTGTCTGGACTCCGGCAAGGGCTATTCCAAAAGCTGTGGCAAGTACCAGCACCAGCCAGGCCTGGAAAAGATTGCTGTCTTTAAATGAGCGCATATCAGGCTTCTCCCATGGGTTGGGGGGTGGTCCAGCGGTTAATCAGCGGGGTAACGGCATTCATCATGAGAACAGCAAACATGACGCCTTCTGGATAGCCGGAAAAAAGCCGGATGATCATGATTAGGAAACCCGTTCCAAAACCAAATATCCATTTTCCCCTGGGGGTCAGGGGGGAGGTCACCGGGTCCGTTGCAATGAAAAATGCCCCGAACATAAGCGCCCCGCCAAACAGATGGTGAACCAAAAAAAGTCCTGAATGGGAACCGGCCATATCCGTGATCCCGGCAATGAGGGCCACGGACAACAATATCCCTGCGGGTATCTGCCAGGAGGCAGTTTTTCTGAAAACAAGAAACAACCCCCCTAAAAGGCAGGCGGCGGTACTGGTTTCACCCAGGGAGCCATTGGTAGTCCCCCAGAAAAGAGAGGCGGTTCCCGTTGAAAGGCCATTAAATTTTAATGCGCTCAAGGGGGTTGCCCCGGAAACTGCATCCACAAGCCCCGTCATATTCTCATAGGAGGCCGCTCCCATCAACTGGGCAAAGGCGATCATCACAAAGGCCCGGCCCACCATGGCGGGGTTAAAAATATTCATGCCCAACCCCCCGAAGATGATCTTCCCGATTCCTATGGCGACCACCGAGGCCAAGACCCCCACGAACCAGGGGGCTGATCCCGGCAGGGACAGGGCCAGAATAATACCGGTGACCACAGCGGAACAATCTTTCAGGGTAAGGGCCTTGCCCCGCATCCTGACAAACAAAAGTTCCGCCCCCATACAGGCGACAACGCAGATGAATAGTTGTTTGACGGCATAGAATTTAAACAGGTAGATGGACAAAATAATGATAGGCAGCAGGGCCAGTATCACATCTGTCATCATCTTTTGAGTGCGGGCCGACGCATCGTTTATGTGGGGAGAGGGTGCCACATGGATGAGGGCCGCATTTTCATCCGTCCAATCAGGCGGATTCATGGGTTCTGGTTCTTTTATTATATCTGACACGCATTCGTTCCTTGTATTATGATGGGGCTTTTTATTCTCGGTATGTGCATCTGCACCTCTTTTTTTATCGGCTTGCCCAGGCGGCAACCAGTGTTTTTCCGGTTCGAATCAGCTGAACCAGATTGATTTTGGCCGGACAGACATAGGAGCAGCAACCGCATTCAAAACAGGCGTGGATATGATATTGGCTTGCAATGGAGGGGTTGTTGTAACGGGCTGCCAGGGCAAGTCTTGTGGGAACCAGGTTCATGGGGCAGGCGTCCACACAGCGTCCGCAACGGATGCAGGGGGTTTCCTCCCCCTGGGCGATTTCGTCATGGGTCAGCACGGTCAGCCCAGAGGTTCCCTTGGTGACAGGGGCGCTCAGGTCTGAAAAACTAAATCCCATCATGGGGCCGCCGGCAATAATTCTAGCGGCATCCCGGGTGATACCGCCGCAAAATTTTATCACCTCCCCCAGGGAGATGCCAATGGGAACAAAGAGATTTTTAGGGTTTTTTATCCCCCGTCCGGATACACTGATCACCCGGTGGGTTAACGGGGCTTCTTTAATAACTCC
Organism: Desulfobacteraceae bacterium; assembly: GCA_022712835.1. Next base: position 11,261 of record JAFLJU010000164.1, on the reverse strand, counting down.
CCTTGCCACCGTTGCCATGGTTCCGACATTGCTCATGGCAACCCCCACATCCGAGGGCAGGCCTCCCAAGGGGATTTCAAGACCCAGCACGGATTTTATCAGCTGTTTCTCACTTCCCTGGGGATATTTGGTCTTTAAGACGGCAATTTTAATGACGGTCTGTTCCGTGGCTTCCTTAAGTTTTTTGACCGCATCGGGTTTGTTGTCTTCCACGCAGATGACAATCTCCCTTGCGGATACGGCACGGCCCGTTAAAAGAGCGCCGGTAACAATGGCCCTTGCCGCTTCTTCCATCAACCGGTAATCGCAGGTGAGATAGGGTTCACATTCACATCCGTTGATCATGAGGGTATCGATCATCCGGGTATCATTGGGGGTGACCTTTACATGGGTGGGAAATGCAGCTCCCCCCAACCCGACAATTCCGGAATCGTGGATGATCTTAACAATGGTCAATGGATCATAAATGGAAATGCAGTCCCTTGGCCAGTTCTTTGATCTCATCTCATCCCATAATTTTTGCGGGGGGATCTGATCCCCATCGGCCTGGATGGTGATGGCCGGAAGATGCTTGCCGTTTGGCAGGGTGACCACATTTACCCGCTTTACTTTTCCGGCAATGGGGGAATGGAGGGAGGCGGATACAAAGGCCTGACCTTCACCGATCATTTCTCCATACCTTACGGTCTGTCCCGGCTTGACCACCTGTTTGCAGGGTACGCCTAAGTGCTGAAGCAATGGCAGCGTTACACTTTCAGGTACCTCCATCACTTCCACTTTTGATCCTTGAGACAAAGCTTTGTTGTCCGGCGGGTGGATGCCGTGGCGGAAATTACCGGTCCCTGGAAATTCTTTTAACTTGAACAAACTCATATATCCCTATTCATGTTTTTAAAAATTTTTGTGCATGCATCTTCAATAGATCCAATGGACTGGAAAAAATTATTGAACGATCCAGACAACATGATTGTCTGCGTTGCTGAAAATTTTGTTGCCAACCCGGTTTAAGAATAGTTGTTTCACCGCCGTCAACCGCCGTCTCCCGATAACAATGGTGCCGTAATCCCCATACCGGGCTTTGTTGAGAATACCTGCGGTATGATTTTTTTCACCCTCCATGATTTCAAAGGAAACCTGGTCAACGGAAAAACCGGCTTCCAGAAAATAATCCAAGGGTAAATCAAACATGTCCTCGGATGCTTTTTTGGGGGGGGGGCGAAACAGGCACCGGGGATTTTGTGAATGGCACATTAACAATTTACAGTCATTGGTATTGATCAGGGAACTCATGGATTTTATGGCCTTCATGATTTCCCTTGTTCCGTCAAAGGCGACGATGATGTTTTTATGGGCAGGGTTCTTCCCAACAACAATCAGGGGAATGGTTCTGATTTTCCCCAAAAGTTTTATGGGCAGACTGTCCACGAAAAAATCCTTTATCCGGCTGTGCCCCTTGCGTCCGATTACCAGGGCATCATATCCGTTGTGGGATTCCTCGATGATATCCTGGACAACTCCCTGGTTTTTGATATGGACCTTTGATTGAATGGCATCGGCAGGAAATCCTGCGTCCAGCAATCGTTTCTCAGCCTTTTTCATGGCAAGGTTGATCGTTTTTTTTCTTTCGGCCATGCTGGCCCGGATTTCAGGTGTTTTAAAACGGAAATCAAGCTCCCTCTCCATTTTCCAGAAGGACCTGGGAATTTTGGTTTCCACATAAAAAATAGAAACTTCGGTCCTGTCAGGAGGAAATACCTCACCGATATATTGCACGGAATCCAGGGCAAGATGGGACCCATCATAGGCAAGTAGAATTTTTATTTTTTTTAACGCTGTTGTTAACGCGGTCATGGACAAATACTATCCTATTTTAGTTTAGGCTATATCAAAAATTAATCTTATTAATATCAATTTTTCAGTTGTTTATCAAGACTGTTGTTTTTTATTTAGCGATTGCTTTTTTAAAGTTGGTAATTTTTCTTGCACCGTCACAACACAGGCGATATAACCATTCTAAGTGGGAATAGCAGTTTCAAAATTTTATCCGCGGCATTGTCTGACAAGGATTTTTTCAAAAACACAAGAAAGGAGTCAAAATGGGAAAGGTGTTGATCGTATACGCCTCAAGGGCGGACGAGACAAAAGGAATTGCAGAAGTGATTGGGGAGGGGGTTCGCACCTCAGGACACGAGGCCATTGTTAAAAAGACCAGTGAAATTAAGAGTGAAGAGGATCTAAAGGGTTATGACGGATATGCATTTGGGTCCGCAACTTATCATGGTGAAATGATCACCTCCATGAAACAGATATTGTTTATTGCCGAAAGGGCAGAATTAGAAAATAAGCCGGGTGGCGCCTTTGGTGCCTATGGGTGGAGCGGAGAGGCCGCGGGAAGAATATTTGATACCATGCAGCATATCTATAAAATGAAGATGGTTGCAGGTCCCCTGATGCTTAAGGCCAGCTGGGTTGAGGGGGGGATAGAGGCCGCCCAGGAATATGGAAAAAGTCTTACCGCAATGATTTAAAATTATAGTTTTAAAAAAAATTTCAAGGAAGCGCAACAATGACATTACCCGAGATAGAATCACCGGCCCAATATAGAGTAGCAGAGAAAAAGGAGCAATCCCAGGATGAAACCCGAGCCAAACAGCTTTTGGCGACCTATATGGCCCAGGGTCGGGAGAAACTGGGAGATTTTTTAGATGCCAATGGTACCAGCCTGCCGGTTCTGGGGGTGGCCATGGAACAGTTTACAGAATCTGTCTTTGATCTGCCCGAAGGGAGTGCCTGTGAACAAGGGTGCGCCCATTGTTGCCATTTGAGGGTGGGGGTTTCCATCCCAGAGGTTCTGGTGATTTATAACGAACTTGCTGGCCAGACCACTCCGGAAGGGTTTACCATCTTAAAAGAGCGGCTGCTGGGTGTAGTTGCAAAGGGCAATACCCTGGACGAGGCCTTTTGGCTGACCACCCGAACCCCTTGTCCATTTCTGGGTGTTGATACAAATAATCTTTGCCTGATTTACAGCCTGCGCCCCTTTTCCTGCCGTGCCTATCATTCTACGGATCTTGACGCTTGTAAAAAGGGCTATGATCAGGGGCGTGAAACCATGATTCCCTGTTTTCCTTTGTACCGGGCCACCACTGATATGTATTCCAGCATATTTACCCAGGTGATGGCAGAAAAAGGATTTCCCTCCTACCAGGTGGGGTTTGTAAAGGCCCTTGAGATCCTTATCATGGACAATACCGCTTCAGACGAATGGCTGAATAATAAGGCGGATGTGTTTAAGGCGGCAAAACTTATCTGATGCTTTAAAAAAAAGCTGCCCTTCCCTTGCTCCGGGGCAAGGGGGTTAATCCTTCGGGCCTTAAGTTTTTTGGCTTTCCACAAACCAGTCGATAAGTTCTCCGGCCAATACTTTTTTTTCCGGGACCATGGGCAGGTGCCCCGCATCAAACCAGTCGGCATCAAGAACTTCCGATTTGTCCATGGAGATCTGTCCGCTGTCATAATCGGCGGTGAATCCAATCATCAGGCTGTCTGGAAACGGCCATGGCTGGCTTTTAAAATAGGTGATGTTTTTGACCCGAATGCCCACTTCTTCAAATACTTCCCGCCGGACACAGTCTTCCAACCTCTCTCCTGGTTCCACAAATCCCGCCAACACGCTGAACATTTTTTTATTGGGGAAATTAACGCCCCGGGCCAGCAGGATTTTATCGTCTTTCACGATGGCCGTGATGATGGCAGGGGAGATCCGGGGATAGTGATGTAAATCACAGGCGGGACAGATCTTTGCAAACTCTGTTTTTTCTCTGTTTGTCGGGCTGCCGCACCGGCCGCAGAATTTAAAATTGATATTCCAGTCATACAACTGCCGGGCATAACCGGCCATTTGCCAGAAAATTTCTTCCCCCCTTGCATAAAAGGATCTTAGGTTGATGAATTCATGGTCCGGCGGAAGGGTCTCCCCGGCCATTTCCCCGCAATAGCAGGGCAGATTCTGGAGGGTGCCAAAGAAAACCGGGTCGTTTATGTTCAATGCGGTCGCCATTGCCGTTTCCATACAGGGAATGGCCAGATCATTTCCGGATATGGGGTGGATCAGAATGCGGTTGTTGGAAAAAATAAAAAAATAACCCTTTGTGGGCAGGGGATCGGGGGGGAGTGCTGATTTTATAAAATTCATTAAAATTCCCGGCCATTAAAATCGTTATTTTAGCTGATAAAGTTTAACCCAGCAAGTTTTAAGAAGCACCGATCATCAAGCCGAAGTATATTACAAAAGACCATTAAATCAAATGAATACTTCAATGGAAAAGCCGTTCCAGAAGAACGAAGGTTTCTGGAACGGTTTTTATCTTTGCTTTAACCCGACATCAGTTACACCGGTATCGTTACACCGGCTGGCGGGGCAGTATCTATAGAATGGGCTTCATCTCACCCATATAGGCTCTCAGGGTTTTTCCCACTTTTTCCACAGCGGTGGACCGGATGGCATCATTTACCTGGATCAGGCGAATATTGTCAACAGCTGTGGCAGTTGAATCAAGACCCTTTCCAATGACAGTTGTATCAATGGTTTTCATGAACTGCTCGAGCATGGGCACGGCTTTGTGGGCAAAGAGATAGCAACCGTATTCGGCGGTGTCGGAAATGACCACATTCATCTCATAGAGTTTTTTCCGGGTAATGAGGTTGGCAATGAGGGGGACTTCATGGAGGGATTCATAGTAAGCGGATTCTTCAATGATACCCGCTGATACCATGGTATCAAATGCCAGTTCCACCCCGGCCTTGACCATGGCCACCATGAGAATCCCATGGTCAAAGTATTCCTGCTCACCAATCTCTTTTGGTGTGGCGGTAGTTTTTTCAAAGAGGGTTTCTGCGGTTTGGGCCCGCCAGGTGAGCAGGTTGATATCGTCATTGGCCCAGTCTTCCATCATGGTGGCTGAAAAATGCCCGGTCATGATGTCATCCATGTGCTTGTTAAACAATGGGGCCATGATCTCTTTGAGTTGCTCGCAAAGATCAAAGGCAATTATTTTGGCCGGATTGGACAATCGGTCCATCATATTGGTGATGCCGCCGTGCTTTAAGGCCTCGGTAATGGTTTCCCAGCCGTACTGGACCAGCTTGGTGGCATAGGCTTCATCCATGCCTTTTTCCATCATTTTATCATGACAGAGCAAGGAACCGGCCTGGAGCATGCCGCAGAGAATGGTCTGCTCTCCCATGAGATCGGATTTTACCTCGGCCACAAATGAGGACATGAGCACACCGGCCTTGTGTCCGCCGGTACCGGCAGCATAGGCCTTGGCAAGTTCCAATCCTTCTCCCCGGGGATCGTTCTCCCGGTGGACGGCGATGAGGGTGGGAACGCCAAACCCCCGTTTATATTCTTGTCTGACTTCGGTGCCGGGGGATTTGGGGGCCACCATGATCACGGTGAGGTCGTCTCTGATTTTCATCCCTTCTTCCACAATATTGAACCCGTGGGAGTAGGAAAGACAGGCATCTTTTTTCATCAAAGGCATGACCGCCTCGATCACATTGGTGTGCTGTTTGTCCGGGGTCAGGTTGATGACAAGGTCGGCAGATGGAAGGAGTTTCTCATAGGTGTCCACGATAAATCCGTTTTCCGTGGCATTTTTCCAGGATTGCCTTTTGTCACTGATGGCCGCCCCACGAAGGGTGTAGGATACATCCAGTCCACTGTCCCGAAGATTCAGCCCCTGGTTCAACCCTTGAGCACCGCACCCCACAATCACAATTTTTTTGCCCTTCAGGGCGGTTACCCCGTTGAATTCTGATTGGTTCATGAAACGGCATTGGGATAATTCTTTGAGTTGCAGCCGCAGGGGCAAGGTATTAAAATAATTGTTACCCATTGTTCTCTCCTTTTTGGTGAGTTTATATGTATTGGTTTGGAACCTAATTCTTATTGTTCCATTAAATTATTAAGTTAGAATGGACTATAATTATCGTTGCGTCAAATGAATCATTAGCAACATTGTGTTGCGAATAGTGAAACACAATGCTAAAACACAGGCAATATTAACCAATATGCGGGAGAGATAAATGGATATCCGAACCCTGGAATTGTTCAGGCACCTTGCGGGAACCCTCCATTTTGCCAGGACCAGCCTGGCCTGTAACATTACTCCCTCGGCCCTGACCCGGGTGATCCAGCGCCTGGAAATGGATGTGGGGGAGCCGCTGTTCCTCCGGAACAACCGCTCTGTGGAACTGACCTTTGCAGGAATTGCCTTTAAAAAATATGCCGAAGATGTGATCCTTCGGTGGGATAGACTTAAGGGAGAACTTTCCGAAGAGGATGTCCTTTCAGGAGAGCTCTCCTTGTATTGTTCGGTGACGGCGGCTTATAGTATTTTGCCCGATATCATTTCCAAATACCGACTGGTTCACCCTAGGGTTCAGATGAAACTTGAAACAGGAGATCCTGCCCAGGCGCTGTCCCGGCTTGTCAATCGGGATGTGGATGCGGTGATTGCCGCCCTGCCGGAAAAAATGCCAAAAAACTTTCGGTTTTTGAAAATGGTCACAAGTCCCCTGGTTTTTATTTCATCCAGACGGTTTCCCAATATGATTGTGCATAAAAAGGGTGGGATTGATTGGGACAAAACCCCCATGATTATCGCAGACAAGGGGCTTAGTCGGGAACGCATGGATCTTTGGTTTGCAAAAAACAGGTTGGTCCCTAATATTTATTCCCGGGTGGCAGGACACGAGGCCATCATCGCCCTGGTGAATCTGGGTTGTGGCATGGGTTTGGTTCCCAGGTTGGTATTGGAAAAAAGTCCTTTCTTAGAGGAGATTGTCATTTTGGATGCCGTACCCGAGCTTCCCCCCTATGAAATCGGCCTGTTTACCAATCAAAATAATTTGACCAACCCCAAAATTCAGGCCCTCTGGGACCTGGCAGGTCCCAAGGAGACCCCTTGAAATTTTTGGGAAACTTGCTGGTGAACCCCCAAGTTATCGGTGGGTTATTCTTTTTCAAAGATCAGCCAGCAACTGTTCTGGCCAGATATTGTTGTGCCTAACTGGATAGTTCTTTTCTCATTTGGCACCTCCCTGGGGAGTATTAAGCTACTCTTAGCAATGTGTTCACGAATACTGTACTCCCTAAGTTTTGACCAATCCCCATCTTGACAAAGACAAAATGCCTCTGTAAAAAAGATGCATGAGTTACAATAATACAAATGCTCCCACCAGCAAATAAGGAAAAGAGAATGACTATATCTAAATATTGTTTTTGCGTCTTAATCCTTTTGTGTATTTCCATAGTTGCAGTACCCATGACTGGCAACGCCGAATCATCCACCACATGGAGATTCCCTGCCGAATTCGAAAAACAGGAAAGCGTATGGTTAGGTTGGTTGAGTAAGAGTTATATCAAGGGCTACGACACTGACTCAGTATTTGTACAAATGGTTAAAGAGCTTGTGCCAAATGTTAAAGTTCGAATCTGTGTACCCGACGCAAAGCACAAAGACCATGTCCAGAAAGTGCTGGCCAAGCATGGTATACATAGCAAGAATATCACTTTCTTTACTATCCCTTTCACCATGCCTTATTGGCGTGATTTCGGCCCAATATTTACTGTTGATGAGGACGGAAACAAGAGCATTGCGGATTTCAACTTTAATTGTTGGGGTTATTTCTCTGACACTGCCATCCACTCACGGATGTTAGAAAAGATAGACCGATCTGTGGCGAAACACCTCGGACTTTCCAGCAGGATGACCAGGGTGGTAAGTGAGGGAGGAGATCGCGAATTCAATGGCAAAGGAACTATACTCTTGACTGAGGCTTGTGAATTCCAGCGAAACCCCAATGTCTCACGCCATGAAATCCAAGCCGAGTTGACAAAAACATTGGGTGTATCCAATTTTATCTGGCTCAAACGTGGCACCGTTGATGATGATGCGAACAACACAAGCACCCTCCCTGGCCCTGGTGGCAAAGGTTTCGCATACAGAAGTGGTTCGGCCAACAATCACATTGATGAATATTGCCGTTTTGTGGGACCCAATACTATTCTTTTAGCCGAAGTAAGTAAAGAGGAAGCTAGCAGGGGGCCGGTAGAAAAAGAAAACAGACGGAGAATGGAAGAAAATTTTACAATTCTCAAAAACAGCTTGGACCAGGATGGAAAACCATTCAAGATTATTCGAATCCCCATGCCTGAAACACTCTTTTACGAGGCAAGTCCTAACGATGACTTATACATGGGCCTGGCATCGTATGCCGCATACAAAGACGGGACAGTATTCCCGGTAGGGCAATCCATAACAGTTGTTCCTGCGCTGAGTTATTGTAATTTTCTCATATCAAATGGTATCGTACTTGCGCAAAAATATTGGGAAGATGGTATGCCCCAATCAGTCAGGGAGAAAGACGAAACTGCTCTCAACATTCTTAAAAAGGCTTTCCCAGAATACAAAATCATTGCCATTAACACACTTGGACTCAACTTCGGCGGCGGTGGCATCCATTGTTCCACGCAACAGGAACCATTTACTGGCAAATAGGTGATAGGGAGTTTAGGCTGTCCGTAAATTTCGAATTTTAAAAGGGCGGACAATGATCGGATGTCCTTTTGATTGATTTATAGGCCAATAAAAATCATATAAGGGATTGTCCCTCCACCCTATCATCGATATATATCCCCCATTCCATGAATTGATCATCTCTGCCGGTGTGACAGCCATCGGACTGCTCATATTAACCCTGTGTACAAGATTACAATTTCGGTACGGAGTACAATCAATCCGGCACAATTTAAATGCTATAATACCACCCCTGGGTTTGACGAGGTATCGGCTCTTCCGTTTTTAAGCACCTGTTTTCCGTTGATAAAAACTGCCTCAATTCCCCCGGGTCTTTGGTTGGTCAATTCCCGGGTATTATTGTCCTCCACCCTGTTCCAGTCAAAGATGGTAATATCAGCGGCCATATTTGGTTTTAATCTGCCCCGGTCCTTGATGCCAACCCTATGGGCACTGGCCCCTGTCATTTTATGAACAGCCTGTTCAAGGGATAAAACCTTCTTTTCCCGGGCCATCTGCAACAGGCGGGGAAAACAGCCAAATGCCGCAGGGTTCTGATTCCCCTGGGGTTCAACCCAGGCATCTGTCATAAAATGAGCCGCAGGATGCTTCATCAACTCACAGGTTATTTGATCCGTACTGTATTTGTGCATCAAAACACGGGCTGTTGAATTGCTCATTTGCGCAAAATCTATGTAATTGCGAAATTGAGACACCTTCCTTTTTTTTGCAATCTCAAAAAGAGATAACCCATTGTATTGTTCCAGATCCGGATGATTTGCCGAAGCAATATAGATATCCCTTGTATCAAACCCAAGCAGTTTAAAGGATACCTTCATCATAAGATTCAGCTTTCTCAACAGTTTTTTATTATGATAGGCCCGGGGAAGTTCTGCCATGAACCAATCGGGCAAAATCCCCGTAATAACAGAGGCACCGCAGCCATAGGCAAACATATCAAATCCCACATCAGCCCCCTGTTTTAGGGCCCTATCAATCATATCCATTGCCTTGTCAATGGTTTTCCAGCTTCTGGATCCCACAAAAATCAAATGGGAAATCTGAAGCCTGACACCTGTTGCCAGAGCCAGATCAAGAACCTCTTTCAAGGCAATAAGATTGTGGGGTGTCCCAAAGGGCTTAAGGGGATATGCTCCAGAAACAGCAGAAGCCGCCCGCATGTGAACGGTCAGAATCCCTCCCTTTCTTTTTACCAGTTCAGCCACGGTTTTCAATTCTTCATGGGTGCAAAAAAGATCCGGCGCATACCCAAAACCAAAGGAAACGCCCCTTGTTCCCTGGTCCATGGATTCCTCAAGCAGGGTTAAAACCTCACCGCTCTCCCCCGGGGTCATGGGAGATGCGTCATATCCTCTGACCGAGGTTCTCGTGGTTCCATGCCCGGTTAATGCCAGCAGGTTATGACTCATTCCTGCACCTTTTAAAAAATCGAAATACTCAGCATGTGAGTCCCACTTCAAGCCGGTGTGACCGGCCTTAAACAAGTTGTCTTCCAGAATATGCCTGAAGGGGGTGTCTTTTTTAAACCCTGCTGCGCCATAGCCGCAATTTCCGGCGACAAAGGATGTAATCCCCTGGTGAACAAAGGGATCGGTAAATTCTGGCTTGTCGTTTGAGACAAGAAACCAGTCCATGTGTGAATGAATATCAATAAACCCCGGGGCAATGACTTTATCAGTGCAGTCAATCACCTCGCAGCCAATAGTATCGTAATCGACAACTCCATGGGCAATACCTTCAGGATCAGTGTTCGGAGGATGGTAAGACACCTCAAGAATTTTATTCCCCCCAAGCAGGACATCACCGGTAAATCTGGGTTTCCCTGTGCCATCCACGATACATCCGTTTTTCAACAATGTTTTTCCGGTTTCCATTTGCCTTCCTGTTTTTTTGATAGAAGATGAACAGCAAATTATCAAATCTACCTATCAGGTCTACTCAAATCTGTCAAAAAAAGATAAAATCCAGGGTGATAGCTATTTTGGGCTGAAAATCTGCTTTAATCTGGGTCCTATTTTGGAAATTTATATTTTTCCGAGTCCCATTGTTTTCCGGCAGTACCATCAGTCTTAGGTGGCCGAGAATTGCGGGTGAAGCCCCGGGCTGCTTGACTTCCCTGGAAAACTCACATAAGAATATGGCAATTATCTGTATAAATAATAAATAACTGCTTATTTCATAGCGCTAATAGAATTCAAGAATTAAAAATTAAGGCGAGGTTGGATAAATTGAAAAGACGGGTTAACTCAGAACACAACCCCATTAAATATCAAGGGCGATCCTTTTCTAAAAGTTTGCTGACCCTTGTGGTCATGGTTGTTTTTTCGGGTATTATTCGTTTGGAGACGGCCAATGCCGTCATGGTCACCGTTGCCTGTTACGAGGATTATCGGCCCTATTCCTATGTCAATGATAAGGGCCAGGTGGTGGGAATGCTGGTTGATTTCTGGACACTTTGGGCAGAAAAGAACCAGATAGAACTGACTTTTTTGCCCGGGTCCCTCACCCAGAGTTTGGACCGGATTAAACTGGGTGAGGCAGATATCATGATCGGACTTTTCCGGTCAAAGGACCGGAGGGAATACCTGGATTTTTCCCTTCCCATGATTGATATTCAAACCAATCTTTATGTGGTTGAGCAAATGGAAGTGGATT
>JAFLJU010000653.1 GCA_022712835.1 Desulfobacteraceae bacterium | reverse complement strand
AAAAAAAAGTAACGGCAAGGCCCTCGACAGGACAGGCGGAAAAACAGCTGGCCTGGATCGGCCTGGGTCCCCCGGTCTCCCATGAAGTGGCAAAGACCATGGGAAAAATCCTGAATACCGGTGAAATCAAAGACAACGCCTACCTTTTTTCCCGGACACAAACACTTTTTTGTGAAGCACTCGAACAAAGTAAAAAAAAAGTGGTCCTGAAAAATGGCATTGAGATTGTGCCGGGAAGAACAATGCCATTTAGATATCGCACCTTTTTAGGGACCATGGGAAACCTTTTGCTGGAGTGGAGTATCCGGGAACACCTGGCAGGAGAGGATTTAGTAATCTCATCCGATGAGATGGGGATTGAATGTTCACATCAAATCCGGTTTGAGGCCTTAACCCTGCCCGTGGACAGGGATGGTTTTCAAGTCTGGGTCCGGGGTCATTTTAAAATTTTGAGATCCCTTGTTTCCCTGAATCTGTTCTCTAAAACCCTGCCAAGGGAACTGCTTGTACAAGAATTAATGGATTTTTTGTTTAATCAAAAAGTGGCCCGCACCTTTGCCCATTATCTAAATTCTTCATCCAAGATTGTCTCCGGTGATATGGCCGCGTTTTTCCTTAAGACAGCTGGCCAGGACAACCCAGACCCCTGTGTTATTGATATTTGTTGCAAAGAATCGTTAATGAAACGGGAAAAGGAAAAAAACCGCGCCCCCGGGAATAAAACTTACTTGGATTTTTTCAATTCAGACCGATGGAATCACTCCTGTTTTGGCTCAACCACCCGGGTCACCCTAACTGCCACCATGGTGAGTAATTATTTTTTTCATACCCAGTGTCAACGTCGGTTTTGCTTGAAATTCATAGACCTTGCACCCCCGGCCCCACATCCGGCTTCCTTTGATGATGACAAGTTGAGAACACTTTTTCTGGACCAGGGAATTTCCCATGAACAAGCGGTTCTCCGGGAATTAAAAACCCGGGGCGCAACCATTATCCCCATGAACACCACAGGCACAAAGGAAGTTCGGTTTAAGGCTTTTCTGGATCAGCTTAAGGCTTTTTTATCAGTTAATAATACCTTGACGAATACCCTGCAAAAACCTGCAAACGCCCCTGCCAGTAAAGAACAGCAGGTTTTTCTTTCACACTGCCAGCTTATGGTGGATGTTCTGGACCAGAACACACTCAACATCAAGGGGGTCGGCGTTCCAGATCTTTTAATCTTATCTGTCAAAGAAGAGAAAGGAAAAAAAACTATTGTCATTGAAGTGGGGGATATTAAAAGCAGTTCATTTCCAGGCTACCACCATAAATGGCAGGTTGCCTTTTATGCACTGCTTCTGAAAAAGATTATAGGCTTTCATGGTCTCCCCGCCAGGGTGGCAAAAACCGGTTTTATCATCACCCGCACTGGAAAAAGCAGACAAAAACCAGGGCAGCTCCATTTGTTCCCCACACCCTCTTTATACGAAATCCATGAATTTGATCTTAGGGCTTACCTGGCAGCGGTTCCCGTTCTTCTTAAAACCTTTCACAGTGTTTTATCCGGCCCCACAGCACTTGCAGACCACAGGCTAAAGCCACATTGTGTGGCATGTGACTGGTTTTTTCCCTGCTATCACAGGGCCCTTGAAAGTGAAGATATCCAATTTCTGCCCGGATTAACCCCGGGGGAATTATTGAAATTAAGGCAAATGGGCTATGTGACCATGGCCGGGCTCCATGGCGCCCTTGAAAAAACAGGTCCTGACTTGGAAAGCAGCAAAGAGGACCCCGGATTCATGGAAACAGACCTTACCCTGGAACAGAAAAAAAAGTTTTTGGGACAAACAAGGGCGGTTCTTGAAAACAAACTCTTCCTGAAAAAGAAAAACACCCGGCTTTTCCCCAATAATATTTCCCATGCCTTTTTTGTCTACACAAAAAAAGACCCGTTGAACGGACGCCCACGGTCCCTGGGGTATCAGGTGGCAACCGCTTCCGGAAACATTCTTGAGTCTTGTATCTGGGTCATGGAAAATAACCAGGATCAAAGCAAGGTGTGGCAAACCTTTGTGAATAGAATTTCAACTTCATGGGAAAATAGCATTTTCAATGGCAAGGGTCCCCATATCTTTCATTTTGGTTCCCGATCCCGGCAGGAAATTCTTGACTGGGGAGAGCGGGAAGGGGGAAAAAAGCCCGGCTTTTTATGGCAGACCCAGCCCAGCCATTGGACAGACCTGGGACGAATTTTTACCTCCCACTTTTATCTGCCCGCCCCGGGAGTTGTCTCCTTGTTTACCCTGGCCCATGTATTTGGGCTTGTTCCGGAACTTGATCCTCCCCAAACCCTGTTTCACCGGCATGGAGCCGATGAGGCAAATGGATCCAAACTTGAATCAACGGCCAACACTCGTCTCTCCATCATGGCGGATCTATACGCAAAGGCCTGTTTTTATCTTAAATCCCAATGGATGAAAGAATGGGAGACAGACCTGCAAAATGATACCCCAAGACTTCTGCCCTATCTTAGGTTCATCAAGGAAGAGCAGCGATTACAAGAAGAGGATATATTAACGCTTCAGGAATTGACCCTTGGGGAACGAATGCTTCGATTCAGGGCCCTTGGGCATTTAAGGATTGATCATACACGGCTGGACCATGAAGGGCGTTTCCTCTATGGTTTCAAGTGTTCCAGGGAAACCCGGCCATCAAAATTTCGGCCGGGAGATTTTTTAAGACTTGCTCCCCACGGTTTAGCAGATATTCAAACAGGCTTCCCCGTTATTCTGGCCCAGGTTGATATGGCAGCAGAGCGCGTGTCTCTTCTTTCCAGATCCGGAAGACTTTCGCTGAGCAAGCATCTTTTATATTCCCTGGAAGAGGATACCAGCGACTGGAACCAGGAAAAACTGATCCATGTTGCCACCACCTCGTTTAAAGGAACCCACCCCCATTCTTTGGCGCAACTGCTCTCGGGAAAGGCCCTTGACCGGCAACCGCCCAACGCTTTGCCCTGGCTTGAAAAATGGCTCCCCCGCAATGACCACGGACTGAATTCTTCACAGCAACGGGCCCTGGCGTTACCGTTCCAGTACCGGACAAGTATGATACAGGGTCCTCCCGGAACAGGGAAAACCCATCTGCTGGGGTGGATGTTAATTGCGTTGATCCTCCAAGCCCATGAAACACAACAGCCCCTTCGTATCGGGGTGAGCGCCTTGACCCACCAGGCCATTGACACGATACTGAAAAAAGTAACACAATTGGTAAACCGCTATTTTCCAGATATTTTTCCGGGCCGTTGCATCAAATGGGGGAAGGATCAGGAGCCTGGAGAAGAGAATACCCAAGAAAAAATGAACAAAAAAGCCAAGATGGGCATGACTTTGACCTTCTCAGATGATGCAAAGGAGGTCCTGGATCAGCCCTGGCTGATTCTGGGTGCCACGGGGTATGGATTTTACCAGCTTTTTAACAGCAAGGAGAAGGGGTTTCCCCTGGCCCTGGATTGGGTTATTTTTGATGAAGCCTCCCAGATGCCCTTGCCCCAGGCCCTGTTGAGCCTGATTTACAGCAGGGGAAATTTTGTGTTCCTGGGAGATGTCCATCAGCTGCCCCCCATTGTACGGGGCAATTATGAAGAATATCCCGGGGAACACAGCTTGAACCAGTCTATTTTGGCCAATTTTCTGGAAATATATCCACCCTCACACCAAGAAACTCTTAATATTACCTACCGCATGAACAAAGAGATCTGCGCTTTTCCCGGTAAAACCTGGTATAAGCGCCTGCTGTACCCGGCAGAGTCCAATGCCCATGGAAGGCTTTTCCTGAAAAAGCCTTTATCCCAGAGATCCCTTGATGTCTACGACCAGATCCTTGATCCGGAAAAGCCGGTTGTACTGGTGATGGCGGAGCACCAGGGATGCTCCCAGAAATCAGATATGGAAGCTGACTTAATGGCTATTCTGGCCCACAGGTTAATAAGTCTCCATGGGATTTTGCCTGATCAAATGGCCTTGATTTCACCCCACCGGGCACAGAACAATGCCATTCTTAAAACACTTGGAGATCTATTGGATGATACGCCTTGCGATATCATAAAAAATTTAGGCCTTCCCTGTGTGGATACAGTTGAACGGGTCCAGGGAGCAGAACGGGATATTATTATTTTTGGCATCACCTCTTCTGATCCAGACCATATTTTCAGTGAATTTTTAAATAACCCCAACCGCCTGAATGTGGCCATGACCCGGGCAAAAACCAAATTAATTGTCATTGGCAGCCAGGCCTTTTTCTC
>JAFLJU010000422.1 GCA_022712835.1 Desulfobacteraceae bacterium | reverse complement strand
TTTGTCAAAATTATGATATCAGTGTTCAGGCAGATATTCAGCGCCAATACCAAAATAGGGATAGTCCCTGTCTTTAAGGTCCTTGCACCACTTAACCTTCGCCCGGGACATGGACCTGTAGCCGGAACAGCTTTCATCTATTTCATGGCTCGGATCAATCCCACCCCTGCTGAAAAAGCAGATCAGGGTCCCGGGTTTAAGGCTGTGCAGGCTTTCAAAATAAATGCCGGTTTTGCTGTAGTTCAAAAGCCTCACAGGGTGGCATTCGCCGGTGTCGGTATCTGTATATAGAATCCTCATCCTGTGTTCTGTCCTCTCTCCTTCCCGGTAATTATTGGAATCCATGGTCACCCTCCTGTAATTTACTGAAGCCTAACGAACCTCTGGCAGGCGGAACTTCAAATCAATGCTGAATTTAAGCATGTTGAGACACGCCTCATATTTATCTGTAAGATCCTCGTAGTCATTCCCGCCAATGTAAATGTCCATCAATTCATAGGTATAGCTGTCCTGGTTATATAACCGGGACAACCTTGTCCCCGCATCCACATGGAGTTTGATTTGGGCATCCGGGAAACGATCTTTCAGGTTTTGGATATCTTCCCGGCCGGGGATTCTGGTGATAATACCATCTTCATAGCTGCGCACCATATACTTGGCGGCAATGTTAAACAGCCCGCCTCCTTTTTGAAATTCAGGTTTTTTACCCATGGCAAGGTCCACCATGATAGCCAGGTTGGAGATGCCGTCCACTTTCTCAAAGAGAGGGGCATGGGATTGGGAACACCTTGGATTGATTTCAAGCAGACTGATCCGGCCATCTTCCGGATTGTAGAAATACTCTATGTTGAACGTGGCATTATTGTATCCGATATGGGCCATAATCCGCTTTGAAAGATCGATCATTTTTTCCTGGACATGATCCGGGAGGCGTGACGGATATTCATAGGCAGTCAGGGACGAGCGATCCTGTTCGCTGATGGAATCGACGATGCCATAACAGATGACCTCGTTATTATAAACATAACCCTCCACCGTGCACTGATTGCCTAGTTCCATGCTTTCTGCAATGCATGAACAATCTAAGAACGGCTGGAAATCTTCAGGGATTTGGGCATAGTCCATCAGTGTCCGGAAAGGCGCCGTAATTTTCATGGCATCCCGCTTAAGGGCTGCAACTCCCCGGAGAAATGATTCCTTGTCTGTAATTTTAAAGGCAAGGTAGGATTTAAACGAGCGGATCGGTTTTATCCAGAAAGGGAACACAAGGTCCACCTGCTTGGGTGAATGAATGTCATTGGGATTAAACCCGACAAACGCCGGGATATGCTTTTTGATCACCTTATGCTGTTCCTTCCGGGCCCAGAGTTTATTTTCAATTAACATCACACTCCCTATGGACGTAGACGGAAGATTGTATTTCTTGCAGATAATCGGGACGATATCTGTGGAGGGAAAGTCAAAATATCCGATCACGCCATCGATGGTGTGATTGAACCGGTCGAGCCGCTTTTCACACGTTTTAATCAATTCTTTCACCCGGTACTCATCACTGCTGCGGATTTCAGAATAATGAAGAAGCGGATGGAATTCTATGGAGGCCCCATCTTTTATCCGTTTTAAAATTTCCAGGTTAAAATTATCCAGCCCTGCAACAAATATATTTTTCCCCATAAATATTGCCCTCCCTAAACATGGTTTCTCAATACTTTTTCATCCCAGGTTTTGCTGAGAATTCTGACATCCCCTTCAAAGGCATCCAGTTCAGCCCTGATGAAAAAATGAGTTTCATCAGAAGTCAGGACCGTCCTCGTTATCGTTTTCACAGACCAGTCTTTTCGCCTGAACGTTCGTATTCCCCTGACTTCTCCCCTGACGGAATTATAGATATTATGGTTGTAGATATAGCGTTCTCTTACCTGTTTATGGACTTCCAACCGGTTGTTCTCCAGCCTGAAAGCACCGTCGTCTTTGGTTATTTCCACCGTAATTTCATTATTGGCAAGGTTATGGGTCACGGTCCATTTACGCTGATTTGGTGTCAAAAGTTTTGTTTTAATCGTTTCTGCGCTTACCGGTTTGGGTATGGCGGGCAGATTCCTGTCCGCGAGCTTAGGTTTTCGAACAGGAAGAATGATCCTGCTTTTTCCTGAGAAAATCGTCAGTTTAACCGGTTCGGGTGACGGCCATGCCAGGGGCCAGTAGGAGGTTGAGATGGCAACTCTTATTTGATGCCCTTTCCTGAATGTCTGGCCGATTTCATTTAACTTGACCCGGATGCAATACCTGTATCCGGGTTTCAGGGCTTTGGGATGTTCATGGCTCTCCCTGTGGGCAAGATTCAACAATCCGTATGTCACCCGGGTGACCTTGCCGTTCAGCGCAATGTCAGAAAGCCTGACCGCAATCATGGCATTCGGTTTGTTGGATGAAAGCTGTATTTCAGCAATAGGCGATCCAAGGATTTCAATGGGTTTATCAAGGGGCTGGGAATCAAAGATCAAAGCGCCCCCGTCTTCTTCCCGCTGGTCTGTCGGCAGGTCGGTTGATGCGCTGTAGGAACACCATTTCCCGGCAAAAAGCCCTACACTTAAGGGTGATTGAATAGGAAGGCCTTCTTCTGGATGCGTGACTTCGGTCGGGTCCAGCCGACCGGGATTGAGCACCATCACTTTATCCCGGATCCCCAGGGAAGGCCAGGAGGATTCAGCCACCCATCGGCCGGGACGTCCCTCATCATCATATTCCGGGTCGACACCATCCTGCATCCAGGCCCGGAGCATCGGCTCTTCCATGATCTTATTTTTTTTCCCTTTAAGCCAGCGATCCCACCATAACAATGCCTTTTGAAGAAAACCGATGGCAGGACCCGGTTCACCGATATGGGGATACCTGTGCCCCCAGGAACCGATAAGTCCTTTCCTGGGGACATCCAGCCCTTCCATGATTCTGAATACCGCATTGGAATATCCGTCAGCCCAGCCGCTGACAGCATAAACCGGGCACTGGATTGCAAAAAAATCTTCGCACACAGAGCCATGCTTCCAATATTCGTCCCGGGTCTGATGGGAAAGCCAGGTATGGAGCCACAGACCGCTGTGCTCCAACCGATCTATCCACATTTTTTTCCATCTGTCACCGACAACCATTGGATCCGGCGGGCAAGAATTATAGGCAAACATCGTTGCTGCCCAGGATAGATTATCACTCAGGAGACACCCCCCCATGTAATGCACATCATCTGCATACCTATCATCGGTTGAAGAAACCGTTATCAGTGCTTTAAGCTGGGGCAGATTTCTGGCTGCAATCTGAAGCCCGTTAAAACCGCCCCAGGAGATCCCGATCATGCCCACATTGCCGTCACACCAGGGCTGATCCGCAATCCAGCGGATGACATTTTCCCCATCCGCAAGTTCCTGCTCAAGGTATTCGTCCTTTAAAACACCGTCGGAATCCCCGCTTCCCCTGAGGTCCACCCGGACGCAGGCATAGCCCCTGGCGGCAAACCAGGGATGCAATCCAGAATCTCTGACAGCCGTAAAATCACCCTTTCTGTATGGGATGTATTCCAATATTCCCGGAACAGGCCTGTCAACACAATTCTCCGGCCGCCATATTCTGGCCGCAAGCCTTTTTCCATCAGGCATTGGTATCCAATAGTTTTCTATGGTTTCAACCTTGAGAACGGACATCGTCTTACTCCTGATTTAATAAA
>JAFLJU010000619.1 GCA_022712835.1 Desulfobacteraceae bacterium | reverse complement strand
ACAAGGATTGGCGATGAACTTGAGCTTCGGGTGAAAACCGTGGGCCGTGCCCTTCCCCACATGGAGGTCAAGGTGATCGATCTTGAAACAGGTGCGACACTTGCCCCGGGAATCCAGGGGGAGGTCTGCTGCCGGGGCTATAACATCATGAAGGGCTATTACAACAACCCCGAAGCCACCACCCAGGCCATTGATAAGGATGGCTGGCTCCATTCAGGAGACTTAGGTGTCATGGACACACAGGGCAACCTGTCCATCACCGGCCGCCACAAGGACATGATCATCCGGGCGGGGGAAAACATCTACCCCAGGGAAATAGAAGAATTTCTCTACCACATGGATGAAGTCAAAGATATACAGGTAGCAGCCGTTCCCAGCAAGAAATATGGAGAAGAGGTGGGGGCCTTTATTGTTCTCAAAGAGGGGGCCAAAATTGAACCAAATGAGGTGAGTGATTTTTGCAGGGGAAAAATAAGCCGTTATAAGATCCCCCGCTATGTTCATTTTGTGGAGAACTACCCCATGACCGCCTCGGGGAAAATCCAGAAATACAAACTGACGGAATTGTCCACCCAGATCTGGCCGGACCGGCGATAGATTATAAGCTATATGCTATAAGGCTATATGCTATAGGCTGAGATCGAAGCTATAATCAGGCACAAAAAATAAGGCCGTACGATCTATTTTAAAATAGATCGTACGGCCAAATTTTTTCATAACTGCAAGGCATTGCCAGCCGTTTTTTTATGCTTCCGGCAACCCCTCAAAAGCGGTTTTAATTTTTTCCATTGCCCAGTCAATATCGGATCGTTCAATGATCAAAGGCGGGGCAAACCGGATGGTATAGGTATGGGTTTCCTTGCAAAGAATGCCCATGTTCATCAGGGATTCACAGATGGCCCGGGCCCCTCCCACGGTTCCCTCTTTCAATTCAATGGCGATCATGAGCCCGATTCCTCTGATCTCTTTAATGGCGGAATGATGAATCTTTTTTAATTCCGCCAAAAAATAGGCACCTTGTTTTTCCGCATTTTCAATCATATTTTCTTCCACCAACACCTTGAGCGCCGCCCTTGCCACGGCACAGGCCAGGGGGTTGCCGCCAAATGTGCTTCCGTGCTGGCCCGGCTGGAGAAGTCCCAGCACCGCCTCATTGGATAAAACGGCTGATACCGGATAAAACCCACCGGACAGAGCCTTGCCGATCAGCGTCAGATCGGCCTGGATTCCCTCGTGTTCTTCGGCTAAAAGTTTCCCCGTCCGTCCCAGGCCAGTCTGGATCTCGTCCAAAATCAGCAACACATTCTTTTCAGTACAGATTTTGCGAACCTGCTGTAAATATCCCTTGGGCGGAATAATCACCCCGGCTTCCCCCTGGATGGGTTCGACCATGAATGCCACGGTATTGGGGCCAATGGCCTGTTCCAGCGCCTCGGCATCCCCAAAGGGAATGGTTTTAAACCCCGGTGTAAAGGGCCCGAAATCCTGTCTGGCATTGTCATCGGTACTGAACCCGATGATGGACAAGGTTCTGCCATGGAAATTTTCATTACAAACAATAATCTCTGCCTGATTTTCGGCCACGCCCTTGGATTCATATCCCCATTTTCTGGCGCATTTAATCACCGTCTCCACGGCTTCTGCACCGGAATTCATGGGAAGCATTTTATGAGAATCGGTAAGCTCACAGAGTTCCTCATATAAAAGCGGCAGTTGATCATTGCGAAATGCCCGGGAGGTAAGCGTCAGTTTGTCTGACTGGTCCATCATGGCCTGGCGGATTTTCGGGTGACAATGTCCCTGGTTAACAGCTGAATAGGCAGACAAGCAGTCCAAATATTTATTGCCCTCCACATCCCATACCCAGATGCCTTTTCCCCGGGTTAAGACCACATCCAGGGGTTTGTAATTTTTTGCCCCAAACTTATCTTCAAGATGGATCAACTCTTTTGCTTTCATATTTATTTTCCTTAATTTTCAGGTTCTGCTCATGATATTTATACGGTGCATGTCCGGAAAAACCCAGGACTTGCTTTTTTATTTTAAACCAGTATTAATAGATGCCGTCAAACGATTTTAACACATAAGATGGATGAAGAAAACTCATGCAGGAAAGAAAATACCACAACCTGCCCTCCTTGAATGGGCTCAAGGCGTTTGAAGCGGCGGCCCGTCATTTAAGTTTTACCCTGGCAGCCAGGGAGCTTTGTGTGACCCAGGGAGCGGTCAGCCGTCAGATAAAGCAGCTCGAGACCCAACTTAGGGTAATTCTCTTCCACCGCAGCCATAAAAAGCTTGCGCTAACAGACCAGGGGTTGCTGCTGGTATCCCCCTTAACCCGGGCCTTTAATATCATGACAGATGCCGTAAACTCATTAAAAAACCAGCAGCAGGATTTCAGCCTCAAGGTACACCCTACCTTTGCTATCCGCTGGCTCATACCAAGACTTCACCATTTCCAGGCCCTGCACCCGGATATCCAGGTACGGCTGACTACCTCGGGGGAAAATGTGAATTTTGACCATGAAAACTTTGATGCCGGCATCACCCATCTGGGGCAGGAAACACCGGGCATCACCCGGGATAAAATTCTGACAGAACAACTCATCCCGGTTTGTTCTCCCAAATTTTGCCAGTCAAACCTCCCCTTAAAAAGAACCGAAGAGATCAAAGGGCAGATGCTCCTGCACAACACCCCGGACTTAAGGGAATGGGCCGCCTGGGCAGACCAGGTGGGCCTAAAAGGTCTGTCCCTGGAAAGGGGTCAGATTTTTGAAGTGGATGATGCCGCCCTCCAGGCAGCAACTGCCGGGTTAGGCGTGGCCCTGGGCGATCTGTTTCTCATCCGGGACGAACTTGCCTCGGGCCGTCTTGTGGCCCCCTTTGGCTTAACCCCCATCCAAACAGGCAATTATTATTTTTCCCGGCCCGACTTTAACAAGCACTCCCATAATATCACCGCATTCCGGAACTGGTTGATTTCAAACCTTGACCCGTCATGACCCTAAAAAAATGATTTAAAATCAATCTTTTATTGACATTTTGTGTTCCGCTTCTATCCTAGTAAGTATGAACACACCTTAATTTCAATCGAAAAATAAGGAGGTGCCCCATGAATACAGTAGAAAGCCGCAGCATCCATTTAAAACTTGTGGATGGAACCCAGATAAACGGAGAGGTCAACCTCAACAGAGGAAACGGATACGATCGGTTAAGTGACCTGGTCGGTGATTACCAGGAGAACTTTTTAACCATCTTCAATGCAACCCTTTATGAGAGAAACCTTGATCCCCAGATCAAATTGGAAACAATTCTGGTCAATAAAAACCACATCCTCTATTCCATCCCCAATGGCCCGAAGTAGTTTGCATATGAATTCAATCGCCGCGCCAATGCGTTTAACCACAGAAAATATTCAAAATGCATTGGCCGGTTCAAGCAATAAAATGCCAATGCAATAATGCGCCAATGCAACCTATCCGGTCTTGATTTTCCGACTCTTTGGGTCCCCCCCATCGTCAAATGGAGAGAAGACTTCAAAACATAAATATAACCAACTGATATTTAATCACATTAAAGACATTTTGTTTATTTAATCGATTTGGCATGGGCCTTGCTATTCAAATCACCAATATTCCTGTGAAAATAGGAATTGAATGAACCCTTGAAAAACAAAATACGGAATATGTCAATGAGACAGGCCCTGAAACAAATTTACAACCGGATACAAACCCTGGAAAATACCCGGAATAACCAAAATCGATCGGTGAAAGGAAAACCCATGCCTATTTTTGAATACCATTGTAAAGACTGTAACAAGATCAGTGAAATCATCTTGCTCGAAGGAAAAGACACCCCGACCTGTGGCTTTTGCA
>JAFLJU010000595.1 GCA_022712835.1 Desulfobacteraceae bacterium | reverse complement strand
GGGGTGCATGAAAAAAGCCAGTTTTTCCTACCCACAACAAAGGGTCTTAGGGCATTTTCAACCACATTATTATCAAGACCAGCCTTGCCGTCTTCGATATACAGGATCAACCGGTGCCACTGATTAAGGGTATAGCCGATTGCCTTGCCGAGCAGGCTTTTAGGAGGGGCCTGTTCAACTTTTACGTCTAACCATTTTTTAAATTCATCAAGGATGGGCACTGCTTTTTCTTGCCGTTCCTTGTATATCTCTTCAGCCGATAATCCTTTTTCTTTGGCTTGCTTTTCAATTTTGTAAAGCTTGCTGATATATTTTAACGCAGCCCCTGCATTTCCAGAAGGGGGCGTGCCTTTTTTCCGACCAAGAGCTTTTATCACATCCGTAAATTTTCTGCGGGCGTGAACCCAGCAGGCGATATGAATAATCCCTATTATCGTATCGAGAAAGTTATACCCCGAATAGCCGTCCGTTTGGACAATACCTTGGTATCCATTTAAAAATTTTGATGCAACATCTCCGGATCTTGTTGGGTGATACTGGAACAGGATTATCGGTTTGTCTGGTGTCCCGCCCTTGAACACCCACATATAGCATTTTGACCGGTTTGGGACTTTCAAAACCTGAACCGTTGTCTCATCAATATTAATCACCGACCCATTGAGGATCTGTACCTGCATAAATCCCATTAATATTTCACAGGCCTGGGCGACTTTCATTGCCCAGTTGCACATGGTTGACCTGGGTAATTCAACACTGATTCTGGTAAACTGCTTTTCCTGCCGATAAAATGGCAGAGCATCAGCAAATTTAGCGGTCAGAATATGGGCAAGAAGTCCCGGGGTTGCCATACTTTTGGGGATCATATGTTCGGGCATCCTGGCAATGGATATGGTGGGGCCATCATCCTCAACACCTTCACAATTTTTGCAGGCATATTTATATCTGATATTTCGAATTACCTGTACTTTGGCCGGGATAAAGTCAAGTTGTTCAGAGACTTCCTGGCCGATGTGGATTTTAAGGCATCCGCATCCGCATTGTCTGTCTTCTTCTGAAAGTTCATGAATAACTTCAACCCGTGGTAAATTTGCAGGTAACGGCTTACGTCCCCTTTTTTTCCGGGTATGGGATGTTACCGGTGTCTCTTCAGGTTTTTCTAAAATAGGGCATTCAGGTTCCGGGATATCAAAAAGGGACAGTTGTCCATCTTCCCTATGTGTTTTTTCGGTTTTCCTGCCAAAGATTTTATCCCGAAGGCTTTTTATCTGCTCATTAAGAATTTTGATTTCTGACTGGTACAAATGATTTTTTGTGTTTAAATCAATTGCAACTTTTTTAAGATCTTCAAGATCTGTTATGCCTGAGAGAACGTCGTTTGTCATACTCTGTATATAGCATAACCAAGGGGGTTTTAATAGTTTTTAGCTCAAAAAACTGTGGTGTATTTTAAAGTTTTATGGGCATCTTTTTGCTGGATATTCAAGCCGTTGATCAGCCATGAAAGTTCCCGTGTTCCGACAGCCATTACCTCTTCTCGTGATATTGGCCATTTGAACTTATTTTTTTCCAAGCGCTTGTGCCAAAGACAAAATCCGCTTTTATCCCAATACAAGATTTTAAGCATATTTTGCTTCCGATTACAAAAGGCAAACAGGTGCCCTGAAAAAAGATCCAGCTTCAATTGTTCACTAACCAAAATGGAAAGACCATCAATGGATTTGCGCATGTCTGTTGTTCCCATAGCGATATAGACCTTCAAATTATGAGCTGGCAAAAACATTAGAACTGTCCAACTACCTGAAGCACCTGCTCCAGTGTAGTCAGGGAAAATCCATCCGGGATCTCAACCTGAAATCCAGATTTGATGTTGAGTCGAAGGATATTTTGTGAATGATCGATGATATCTTTCTTAAAGTGGTGCGATGTGACTTGGATAAATTCTATTGGTAAATTCTGTTCTTTAAATTTGTTTTTCCAATAGGTGAACTGATTTGGCCTCAGGTTATTATTTAGGCAATATGCATTCTGTGTGAGTCCTGTCTGGGACCAGTCTTTTAGGTGGTTTTCCCAGAATTGCAATCGTTGTTCTTTTGCTTCTTTTGATTGATCCGACATCGTCCAACTCTCCTTTGATTTTAAAGTTGGCTCAATATGCCACGGTCCGGAGAAAATTATAAGATGGGGTTTGTTAAGCGCTTACAAACTCCTAACCCACCAGGCTGTGCATAAACCGGATCTCTGTGCGGAAAAACTTCAGTTATATGCTGCCCAGGTCCTCAAGCCTCCTAAAAAACATATTGCTACCTTGCAGCTTTCGCTGAAACAACAGGTTAAACTTTTGATTTGTTTGAAAGAGAGTATTCAGCAACTGGATAAGGAAATCGCTGAACATTTAGCCCAAACCCAGGGCGCTTTTTTAACCAGTATCCGTGGTGTTGGAATCGTTTTAGCCGCTGGTGTAAGTGCGGAAATTGGGGACCCAAATAAACAGAAGTCCATTAATAATTTGGTTTCATACTCTGGCATCATTCCAAAAGTTAAGCAAACCGGTGGGATTCAAGGAAAAACCCAAACCAAAAAAGTTGGAAAACGCTGTAATCGTATCTTGAAGGACTATGTTGTTCAGTCAGCTTCCCACATAGGTTTGCACGGGCCAGAAGATTTAATGGCAGATTACAAAAGGCGTGATGCACAAGGGCAACATGCCGACTTTGGAATTGGTAGAAGATATCTGCGTATGGCCATGTGCCTGATGAAAACTTATCAAACTTATCTGCCAAAAAGACTGCGAAATACAAAGACCAATATGAAAGAAAGAGGCGAGTACTATTTAACTAGTGCCTGACCGGGAACATCTAAAACCCTATTGTGGCAAGGGTTTTAGATGCTTTTTAAATGTTCAAAAAATGAAGCTTTACTGATTTTTAGCTTCTATTTTGCGATCAAAAATGTTACGATAATTCATCGCAAAGCCTTTATTAGTAGGCATTTTGCCTATATTGACTACATCTTAACATTTAAAGCAAAGGACAAACGGAGTAAAGATCTTCGTTG
>JAFLJU010000413.1 GCA_022712835.1 Desulfobacteraceae bacterium | reverse complement strand
GAAATCTGGCAACAGTGGCTGAATTGATCATCCAATCCGCTTTGATCCGCAAGGAAAGCCGTGGGTTGCATTATAATATTGAATATCCGGAACGGGACGATGTAAATTGGTCCAAGCACACCCTGCTTAAAAAATCTTTTTGATTTTTGAAAAGAGAGAGGTATCGGTTTGCGCACCCAGTCTATTGATTGTCTCTATCGTCTTGGTGTTTTTCATTTTTAGTGTTTTTATACTCAGCAATAAACTTTTTGATCTGCCCTAAATAGGGGATCATCACAATAACGACAATGGTGCCAAATATATATTGAATCATGTGGAAGCGCTGCTCTAAAAACTCAAAGCCATAACACCAGGCCACATTGGCGCTCAGTGTTCCCAATGCCGCAGCGGTAAAGTTACTGACAAGGCTCATTTTTAGCATATAGCCGATGATGGATCCTACCACAGGCCCAGTTACAGGCAGGGGGGCCATGACAAAAATGAAGATACCGATCCATCCATAGGAAGATATTTTTTCTTTTCGTTCCAGGGCTTTTACTGCCAGTTTATCCATGAACCGCTTGATCCATTCAACTTTAAGGTAGTTGGTGGTGCTCAAGACAAAACCTGAATAGGTAAAACAGACGATCAAAACTTCGATAAAAAAATTATAGGCAATGGTGGTGAGGGGGCTGAATCCGTTGAGAATGCAAAGGCCAATCCCGCCAGCACGACTCCCCATGATATGGGATAAAAATACAAAAAAAAGTATTTTTGTCGCAGAAAAATCAATAAACCCGTAAATTCCGAGAAAGAGAACGAGCACAATGGTCAGGAAGGCACCGATTATAAGAAGCTTTCCCTCAACGGTTTGAAATAAAGTCTGTTTCATTTGTATCTGGCAATCATATTGTGAGGGGAGTCCCCAAATTGTTTATATTGCTAAAGCAAGAAACTTTATAAAGTAAGCTATAACGATTGTCAAGGCACGTTGGCTTTGTCACACCAGAGCGCCTTCGATAAAAGGGGCCTTCTCAACTCTCCTGCCGGGGGTTTTAGCTCCGTGGAATCCTGGTGCAGGTATTACGTTTTTATTACAAATTTGGGCTGTTCCAGTTATAGGCTCAAAGGGGCTTATCGTTTGGTTCCCACAAACAAGGTGACAATGCCAAAGGTCATTTGTTTAAATCGGATTTCCTTAAATCCTGCGGTTTTTATTATTTTTGCAAAGGAAACGGAATCTGGAAAGTTCAATACAGATTTCGGCAGATAACTATAGGCATTGGTATGTTTGGAAAAAAAAGAACCGATCAGGGGAAGCACTCGTTTAAAATATCCCAGGTAAATTTGACGGAATAGCCCTTTTTCCGGGGTGGTCAACTCCAGTATTACCAATCTGCCGTCTTTTTTCAATACCTTATAAAATTGCTCTATAGCCCCCTTGCGGTCCATGATATTCCGGATACCAAAGGCGATAAAAACGGCATCAAATTTGTTTGGTTTAAATGGAAGGTGCAGGGCATCTGCATTGAAAAGGGCAATGGTGGTGTTTTTTTTGTTTAGTAGTTTTTGTCGGCCAAGGCGGAGCATGCCAAGGGAAAAATCAACACCAAAAATTTTTACTCGGCTCTTTAACTGGGAACTGATCTCAAGGGCCACATCACAGGTGCCGCAGGCCACATCCATGACTTGGCTGCCTTTGGTAAGTTTTGCAGCACGCACCATTTGGGTGCGCCAGAACCTGTCCTGTCGAAGACTGAGCAACCGGTTTAAAAAATCATATCTAGGGGATATTTTGTCAAACATCTCTTTGACAAAATCAAGTTCTTTATTCATCGTTGACAACCTGAATTTCTGAGTTATTTTATTATATTTCCTCTGGGTAGAAGGGAAAAATACCATACAAAAGTCAATATTACAAATATAAATGAGCCATAATGCTGAAGAAGATTGGGTAAAATATGACGGATAAACGAGACTATTATGAAATTCTTGGGGTTTCCAGGGATACGGAAAAAGCGGAGCTGAAAAAAGCCTATCGGAAACAAGCCATCAAATACCATCCGGATAAGAACCCGGACAATAAAGCGGCGGAAGATAAATTCAAGGAAGCCTCGGAAGCCTATGAAGTGCTGAGCAATGACAGCAAACGTCAGATTTATGATCAATTCGGGCACCGGGGTCTTGAAGGTTCTGGCCATGCAGGACCCAGCGGGTTTGAAGATATTTTTTCCAGCTTTGGTGATATTTTTGAGGACTTTTTTGGGTTTGGCGGCAACCAGGGCGGACGGGGAAGCCGGGTCCAAAGGGGATCAGATCTTCAGTATAATATGTCCATTGATTTTATGGAAGCGGCCTTTGGTACGGAAAAAAACATTTCCATTCCCAAAATGACAGTTTGTGACGACTGTTCGGGGTCCGGGTGTGCGCCGGGAACCAGCCCTTCAACCTGCTCCCACTGCCATGGGACCGGGCAGTTTATCCAGAGCCAGGGGTTCTTCAAGGTAAAGACTTCCTGTCCTTATTGTAAGGGACGGGGGAGCATGATTTCCAATCCATGTGCCAAATGCCGGGGGGCTGGAAGGATTGAAATTGTCCGGAAGGTTCAGGTCAAAATTCCGGCCGGCGTTGATGTGGGGTCCAAACTGCGGCTTACGGGTGAAGGGGAAGGATCTCCCTCTCCAGACGGTCCTCCCGGAGATCTATACGTGGTGATCAATGTTAGTCCCCATAAGTTTTTCCAACGGGACAATACCGATATCGTCTGTGCCATTGATATTTCCTTTATCCAGGCGGCTTTGGGAGATGAGATTAAGGTTCCCACCCTGGTGGGTGAGGAAAAATTAATGATCCCCAAGGGAACCCAGTATGGAGATAGTTTCCGGTTGAAAGGAGAAGGAATTGCCTCGCTTCGGACCGGACGCCGGGGGGACCAGCTTATAAAAGTGATTATCAAAACCCCGACAAAATTGAACCAGAAACAAAAAGACCTGTTAAAAGAGTTTGACAGACTGGACTCAAATAAAATATCCAACAAATTGAAAAATCTATTTAAGAACCTGTAACAGATCAATTAAGGTGGTAATATGTTTGAGTTAAAGGTGAAAACCCATTTTGCAGGCGCCCATCAACTCACCATGGTGGGGTCTAAATGTGAAAATCTTCATGGGCATAATTGGCAGGTGGAAGTTTGTGTTACGGGAAAACAACTCAATAAAGCCGGTGTCCTGGCTGATTTTGGAGATATTAAACGAGCCGTGCGCCAGGTGGTAGACAAGGAACTGGATCATCAGTTTCTCAATGAGCTTGCGGCCTTTAACGGGCAACAACCGACCTCCGAGCGGATTGCCGTATACATTGCCGAAAAAGTCCAGGCCCTCCTTGGGGAGAGCCTGGATCCGGGCCTTACCGTATCCCGGGTCATGGCCTGGGAATCCGAGGACGCCTGTGCCACCTATATCCCGGATTAGCTATCCGTCTGGATGAGCTATCTGTTTATTGTAGTTCAATGATCCGTTTGGCCGGTATCAGTCCGGTTGCTGCAGCCGATACAATGTTGCCGGCCACTCCGGGTCCGTCCCCTGCTACATACATCCCTTTTATATTCGTTTCCAGCCAATTATTAGTTTCAATCTGGGTGGCAAAGAACTTGATCTCAGGGGCGTAGAGCAGGGTCTCGTCATTGGAAACACCTGGTATCACACAGTTTAATTTCTCAATCCCCTCGGTGAGGTTGGTAAGAATCCTTTCGGGAAGCGCCATGGCAATATCCCCGCAGACCACATTGGTCATGGTGGGCTCAATATAGCCCTTGCGAATCCTATTCCAGGTGGATCGCCGTCCCCGCTTGAGATCACCAAATCTTTGCAAAATCGGCTTTCCGCCGCCGATAATAGTGGCTAACCTGCCGATGGATTCTCCATAGGCTTGGTTGTCTGTAACCGGTTCCGTTAATACCACCTTTGAAAGAAATGCAAAATTGGTGTTACTCGATTTCTTCCCTGAATAGGCATGGCCGTTGACGCAGACAAACTCCTTGTAGTTTTCAAGGGAGATAAAGCCCCCCTGGTTGGTACAAAAGGTTCGGGTCTGATCGTCATAGGTATTGGTCTGGATGAAAAAGGTGGGATCATAGATCACATTGCACAGATCATCCATGATGTCATTGTGAACCTCTACCCTCACTCCCACTTCAATGCCCCTCTGGCTTATATTGATCCCGTGTTTCTGGGCAACAGAGGCTACCCAGTTGGCACCGATTCTGCCCGGGGCCAGGATAACATTGGCCGCCTTGTACTCCCCTTTATTGGTGGTTACGCCCTGGATTTCTCCGTCCTGCTCAAGGATGTCAATCACCTCTTCACCTGTTTTGATTTCAAGCCCTTTGGACTTGATGTGGGCGGCCATCTCGGTGATATATCCGGGCAGATTGTCAGAACCCAGATGTTTTTGCTTGATCAAAAGAAGGTTGATTCCAAACCGTTTGGCATCTTTTCTAATCTGTTTGGCCTCTTCCATGTTGGTGGGATAAATGGGCCCGTCCATTTTAAACCGGGTAAAGATTTTTTCCGTCTCGTCAATGAGTTCCTGGGCTGCGCTCAATGGCATGAATTGGGTTAGATCTGTTTTGCCAAGCCGGGGGATGAAATTGAGTTTCCCATCGGAGTGAAGACCTGCCCCGCCGATCCCTGACAGAATGTTGCAGGGATCACATTGGACACATTTCTGGAGATTGTGGTTGGGACATTTTCGTTTCATGGAGTCCCGGCCTTTCTCGATTAAAAGGACCGAAAGGTTGGAGTGCTCTTTTAGATGATAGGCCGCAAAAAGCCCTGCCGGCCCGCCGCCCACGATAATTACATCATATGTCATGATTCACCTTTTTTTTTGATTTTTAAACGACCCTTTAGGTTAACAGGATTTAAAATATAATCAAGTTATTTTTGTTCCAATGGGTATTTCGGGTTTACTCTTCATGGGGTTTGGTTCATAATGGTTGCCTTGGAAACCAATGAAAATATTTAAGGATAGCTCTTAACACAGCAAAAAGATCATGAATATAGAAGACAAAATACCAAAATTGGGAAAGATATATATAGCCTTTGACCAGATCATCGGAGAATTCAAAAAAGAGGCTGCCTGTGACAAAGGATGCGGGTTCTGTTGCAAAGAGGCTGGTAGCATAGATATCACTACCCTGGAAGGGATGGCCATTCGACAGGCCATGCAGGGCTTTTCACGATCCCGGCAGACGAGCCTGACCAAAATTTTCAATCAGGAGATCAAAAAACGGAAAAAAAAAGGGGTGGCCCCCTGTCCTTTTTTGATGAAGAACAATGCCTGCATGATATACGAGGTCAGACCCTTTTCCTGCCGCAGAATCTATTCCGTCCATGTGTGCACTTCAAATAATCCCCCAATGGTGAACCGGCAGGTTATGGAGGCCGCAGATCAATCCATTAAAGCACTGCAGCAACTGGACAATACCGGATATTCCGGCCATTTGTCTTATATTCTGTATATGCTTTC
>JAFLJU010000572.1 GCA_022712835.1 Desulfobacteraceae bacterium | reverse complement strand
GCCGGGACAAAAAAGGGCCGGCGGGTTCATCCAAAGCAAGTCTCCACGCCAAATCCTTTATTTTTGACCGCCACCAGGTATTTATCGGTTCTTTAAACCTTGACCCACGATCGATGACCGAGAATACAGAGATCGGAGTGGTCTTTGATTCACCGGAAATTGCAGTGAATATGGCGGACTGGTTTGATCAAAACATTGACAAGGTCGCCTTTAAACTGGAACTGACAAAAACCGCCAATGGGCTATAACAAATCCGCTGGCACGGCCATGAAAACGGAAAACCAAAAACTTTCAGTGTCGAGCCCTACACTGGTTTCTGGCGACGCTTTGCCATTGGGCTGATGGGAATCCTCCCCATTGAATCCCAGCTTTAACCTTCTCTAATGTGCGGTTTCTCCTGCTGCCATCCGCTGTGTTTCCTTCTCTTGGGAAAAAGGGAAATTAATCTCGACCCGAGTGCCCGGATCCCGGGTAATTGAAATGTTGCCCTCCAGCTGGTGGGTAGCCAGATTGTTCACCAATTTTAACCCCAGGGTTTGACTTTCCCCGATATTCATATTATCCGGGATTCCAGGGCCGGTGTCGGTAACGACCAACTGGGCCATGCCGTTGTCCTGTAATTGAAACAAGACCCAAAGCTGTCCTTTTTCCCCGAATCCAAAGGCATATTTAAAGGCATTGGAAATCAA
Organism: Desulfobacteraceae bacterium; assembly: GCA_022712835.1. The sequence goes on along the minus strand of JAFLJU010000572.1, from coordinate 2,782 downwards.
CTCATTCACAATGAGGCCACAGGGAACCGCCATGTCCACCCCCACATCCCGATGCCGGACATCAACGATCACATGGATCATATCGGGGTCTATTCCAAAAGAATATTCCAGGCTGTGGACAAGGTCTGTTATATAGATAGCAAAATCGATTATTGCCAGGTTATCTGACTTATACAGCTGTTCATGGACAAGGGACATGGAAGCTATGCGATCCTGACTCTCCCGGAAAATTCGAATGGTCTCCTTGTCGGTGATCAGGTTGGACTGCATTTTCAGGATACTGGACACCACCTGTAAGTTATTTTTTACCCGGTGATGAATCTCCTTGAGCAAAATTTCTTTTTCAGCCAAAGATGCCTTGATCTGTTTCTCCATCTGTTTACGTCGGGTCACATCCCGGTAGACCACGCCCACGGCAAAAATTTTGTTTTCCTGATCCCGGATGGGATTCACCACAGACTCTGAATATATCATCTTATTTCCAACAGATAGGGCATCCTCCACCCGGATCGCCTCTCCTGTTTCATATACCTGATCAACCCGGGCCATCCATAGTTTAAGGGCCTCGGGATACCGGCCTAACCCTTCCCGGATATTTTGATCAACCAGATTTTTCCTTATACCAAAAATTTCATTGGCGGCCTGGTTGGCATAAAGACATTGATAATCCCTATCCCAAACCAAGATACAATCGGTAACTGATTCAAAAATCGCCTTAAACCGTTCTTCACTTTGGCGAAACCCAGCCTCTGATATTTTCCTTGCTTCCACCTCTCTTTCCAGGAAGGTATTGGCACTGTGTAAATTTTGGGTACTTTTGTCTATTTCCGACTCCAGATAGGCATTCCAATTATTTTTCCGTTGCCGGTATTTCAGGATGGCCAGGGCCATTTTTTCCATGCTTCGGGCAAGATCCCCCAATTCGTCCTTTGAATGGATATCAATGTCAATAACATCCTTTAAATCGGCAATTCTTTGAGCCACTTGTTTCAACTTTTCCACAGGCCTACCGAAAAAAAAATGAAAACCGAGAATAATGAGAAGAGATCCAAATCCAATACAAACCATGGAAATAACAATAGCGGTTTGCTGATTTTTTTGCTGGGGAACGAGAATCACATCCCGGGACAAAGAATAAACAAGGGTCCAATTCCAGGGTGCAAAAGTTTGGGTGACAAAAATCCTTTCCCCGGTCTTGGTTTTCAGGGTGAAAACATTACCGGTTCTCTTAGTGTTTGCCATGGTGAGAACCATGTCTTCAAATTCCGGACCATGGGTAGTCCCATGATCAAATGCCTTGGCCAGGAAATTCCCCTGGGAGTCCAGAATGACAATATTTCCGGTTTCTATAAAATGAAAAGAGGAAAGGGAATCAAAACTTTTCTGCTGATGGGCACGAACAAAGGACCCCACATTCTCCAGCTTATTTTTTTTGAGTACCCCATAATAGGTCTGGATATTCGACTCCACAAAGTGGCCCAATTCCTTTACCATGAGTTTATGAATGGTGGCCTCGATGGAATGACTGGCTGTCCTGACAGACCAAACCCCCATAAAAATAACGGAAACCGCCACCAACGGTAAAATGAGCAAACTGAATTTGGTTTGAAAGCGCATTTGCTACCGGTTATGACCTTTATTTTTCATGTGCTGATACCATTCTTCCTCCCCATACTGGTTGTCCATACACTCGGGACAGATGCCGTGGGAAAAGGTGGCACCGGAATGGGCTCGAATAAATTTTTCCACATCCTTCCAATACCCTTCATCATCCCGTATTTTTTTACAAAAAGAACAGATGGGCAGAAGACCGCTTAGAAGTTTGACCTTATCCAGTGCCTCCTTCAACTCAGCGATCAGCGCTGTTTGTTTTTTTTCCATCCCCTGTTTGTAAATCGCCATTTCAATGGCGGCCTTGAGTTCCCTGTCCCTGAAGGGCTTGATCAAATATCCAAAGGGCAGGGTCTGTTTTGCCCGGTCAAGGATTCCGTCATCGGAATAGGCAGACAGAAAAATAACGGAAATATCATATGTTTCACGGATCATTGCCGCAGTTTCTATCCCGTCCATATCTCCTTTGAGCATGATATCCATTAAAATCAAATCAGGGGATAATTCTTTGGTAAACGTCAGTGCTTTTTTACCCGAGGCCGCCATGCCACAGACTTCGTACCCCATATTTTCAAGGCTGGTCTGTATATCATTTGCAATGATATACTCGTCTTCCACAATCAATATCCTGATCTTGTCCATCAACATCATCCTTCCTGGGCCAAGATACGTTTTTTTTCCATGAGATCAATCAACTGGCGGTGCTGAGTATCCTGCCAGAGAATTCCGGTTTCAAATTTTTTGTCCAATCCCATTTTTTTCTCCTATTTTACTTGAGTTTTCGTGAACAATCGTTAAGAACGCGGGAAGTATCTGTAACTTCATATACAGCTCCGGCCAAGGTATTGCAATTATAAGAGTTTCATTTTTCGTAGTGTTGGAGCAAATACCTTAGTTCCGGCCATGCGGTTATTCAATAAATTTACCCAATTTCAAATCAAAATGCAATCGTCTTTATAGGATTGCCAGAAACCGGTCCAAAAAGGCCTTAGAGGGCCGATGGAAAAACACACCGTGTTCTGGCGATTCTGGGTGCATCCCTCGGATAAACAGATAAAACACACCGCCAAAATCCCTGTCATAGGAATATTGCTTTAACCGCATGCCAAGATAACGGTGAAGGGCAACCAGATATAAATGGTATTGCAGGATATAGTGATGGCTTTCCATG
>JAFLJU010000684.1 GCA_022712835.1 Desulfobacteraceae bacterium | reverse complement strand
AGTTCTGACTGAATTCCCTGCATCATCCCTTCCACATCCACTCCGTGGACCAGGAATTCATCACATGAGCCTGCCAGTTGGGCAATGGTTTCCGGGTTGAGTGCAACATTGGTGAATTTTTGCCACCGATCCGTAACGATCCAGAACTCCCCGGCTCTTTTCCGGCAGCTTAGGTCCAGTACCAGTTTTTCCCGTCCAACGCTATGGACAAGGGAGTCGAGTTTGGAAAGATCGATTTTCCCGTCTGAAAACACATAGGAGGTGACAATCACATGGCTGGCGCCGGCATCCAGGTAAGTTTGTGCATTCTCCGGTGTGATGCCGCCACCGATCTGAAGTCCCTGGGGATAGGCCCTTAATGCAGATAGGGCGGCTTGTGTATTCCCCGGTCCCAGGGAGATGACATGGCCGCCTGTGAGCTTGTCCTCTTGGTACATGGTGGCATATTGGGAGGGAGATTTTTCGGTTTCAAAATTGGTAACCGCCGATTGATTGTCCATGTCTTTCAGGGTGCTGCCGATAATTTGCACCACCTTCCCTTTGCGAAGGTCAATGCAGGGACGAAATTTCATTATAGGTGTTCCTTTTCATTTCTATTCACAGGGCTAAGCAGGGTTTAAATTTTAAACTTGGATGCCATTTCCTTTAAACTATTGGCAATTTGCGCCAACTCCCTGGCATTTTTATTGACTTTTGTACTATTGTCAAAGAGTTCATCGGACATTTCATTGATTCCGGAAACCTCCCTGGCAACGCTATTGGCCACATCAGAAGTCTGTCCAATGTGGGTGCTGATGTTCTGGCCCGCCTCGGATGCCTTGTTGATGTTGACCGATATTTCCCTGGTGGTTGCCGATTGTTCTTCAATGGCTGCCGCAATGGAGGATGACAGCTCATTTATGCTAAAGACGATATCAGACACATTGGAGATGATCTCAACGGTCTGGCCGGTTTCACTTTGAATCATCTGGATCTGGGTTCTGATCTCTTCTGTGGCCCGGGAGGTCTGGGTGGCCAGATCTTTGATTTCCGATGCCACCACGGCAAATCCTTTTCCGGCTTCACCGGCCCGTGCCGCTTCAATGGTGGCATTCAAGGCCAGCAGATTTGTCTGTTCAGAAATGTCTGTAATCGCTTGTGTTACTTTTCCAATGGCTGCTGCCGCCGTTTTGAGGCCATCTACTTTTTCCCTGGCGGTCTGGGTCTGGGTGACTGCCTGGTCTGTTGTCTGTCTTGATTTGGCGGTATTCTTGGCCACCTCTTCAATGGTCGCGGTCATTTCTTCGGCTGCCGCTGCAACCGCACTCATGTTTTCAGAGGTCTCTTCCATGCCCTTGGCCACCGAGGACATGGCATCATTCATTTCACTGGCCGCGCCTGCCACATGACTGGACTTGTCCGAAGCATTTTTGGCCTCACTGGACATGGTGTCTGATAATCCTGTCAGTTCGGATGCGGTATCCGTCAAGTGGGAGATGCCAAGGGAGAGACTTTTAACCAGGTCCCCCACACTTTTGGCAACCTGGTTCAAGTAGTTTGCCAGGTCCCCTAACTCATCTTCTCTGTCAATGTCCAGATGAGAGGTGAAATCTCCTTGAGCAAGGCTCTGGGCAAAGGCAAAACTTTTTGTCAGGGCTGAGAGTATCTGGCGGATAATCATGGAAGCCAGCACGGTTCCCAGTAAAATCCCAGCAACGGCAATGCCGATTAATAGGGTGCGCGCCTGTTTGAAATTGTCGGCGGCAATGTCCCGGCTATTTATCAACCCTTTCTGGCTGGCATTGACAAAATCTGCCATGATTTTTTCCGCTTGGTCCAGAAATGTCTTCCCCTGGATTTGGGACAGCTTAAAGGCGTTTACATTGGAGTTTTGAGTAGCCAATTGGGTGATCTGTTTGCTGATAATGGTAAACTGGTTAAAAAGCCTGGCTGCTGCCTCAAAATCTGGTTTGGATTTTGTGTTTATGAGTGAGCTAAGGTCTGTGAATTCATCGGAGATGGGTTTTTCAAGTTCGTTGATGCGGGTGATAAGGGTTTGGGTCTGGGTCATATCCCTGGAAAGAATAATGGCCTGCTCTGTGTTCTCAAGTTCCCGGATGGCACCCAGAAGCCGGGCAGATCGATTCATCAATTCCCCCACTTCCGCAAGATACATGGCATCAAAAAGCTGGGTCGCTTCCTTGAATTCTTCTTCATAGTTGACCAATACTTTTTCAACATGGTTGTCTATCTTTGTGATCAAGGGGCCGGACCCTTCAGCCGCAAGTTGGGCCGCTTTGAAATTGGTGTTCTCCCGGGTCAGGTCCGAGACCGCCCGATGGATATCCATGAATTTTGAGAAAACTGTATTAAACCGGGTCAGTCTCGTCTTTTCACCCGGGCTTGCAATCCGGGACAATTGCGTGCTTTTCCCCAGAATTCTTTGTTCAGCCGTCTTGATTCTAACCGTATATTTTTCCATTTCTGAATCATTTTCTGAAATAAGCATGGTTTTTTCAGATCGGGAAATCAGGAGAAGATCTTTGTTAATACTGGTGGCCAAAACTATTTTTTCAGCGGAAATATTAACGATGTTGGTAATCTGATTTTTCATGCCGGAAAGGTTCCATAATCCGACCATACAGATGAGAAAAGAGATAATGATAAAAATCAGAACAACCGAATAAAATTTAATCTTCAGGCTGATTCTGGTTGATTTTATCGCCATATGAGTGTCTCCTATATTATTCATTCTCTGAGCGCTTAGCCCTCATTTGTAAGCTCTTATATTACCTGATATGGAAAAAGGAATCAATGGCAATAAAAGCCTATCCAGCTACTATTCAGCTACTATTCAAATAGAAGTCCAAATCGTTTCAGCAGTGCGCTGAATCCCTCCGTGGCTTTAACCCTTTTCTTTTGCAACCCCCTTCAACATCTGAAGTTTTCGGAAAAACTTAAGTTCTTTATTACGCGATTGCGGCGGAAAAATCACTGGAACATCTTTAAATCCCTCAGTCAAACCATCCCACAGTGCTTGTTGGGTGATATCAGGCGATAAATAAAACTTTGGTTTCAGCAAATCTTCATCCGGTTTGATAACCCCCTGTCTTTTCGCGATAGCCTCAATTGCCGTTCCCGGTAAAATTCTGATTCCCATAAAAACAAAACTGGAAATCCAGTC
>JAFLJU010000475.1 GCA_022712835.1 Desulfobacteraceae bacterium | reverse complement strand
AATGTAACCTTAGATGGAACGACAAAAAAAATTCAAATATCCAGAGAACATATCGCAAATTTTATCTATTCAATAGCTAAAAACAATCTATATATACAACAAATGCCAACGATTTCTCATACATAAGTCAAATAAAAAAGTATAAACAGGTCATAACCTGACCTGTTTATACGACATAACGTATGACAGTGGTGGTTATGTGGTAGCAAAATCTAAACTTTTATTAGGAATAAAAATGACGAGTAATTGGACAACTTCTGATATACCAAATTTGGAAAGCAAGATCGCAATTGTTACGGGTGGAAATATAGGGTTAGGCTATAAAAGCAGTTTAGAACTAGCCAAGAAAGGAGCGATTGTTGTCATTGCCTGTCGAAGTGAAGACAAAGGCAGTAAAGCCATTGAATCCATAAAAAAGCAAGTTCCTAATGCAACCTGCGATGTGATCCCTTTAGACTTGCTTGACAAAGACTCTATCAAACAATTTTCTGAAACGTTTAATGATCGATACAAACAACTGAGTATATTGTTATTAAATGCGGGAGTGGTGAATTTAGAGAATCTGCAAAGATCGACCGATGGTACAGAAATACATATGGCAACCAATCACTTAGGGCACTTTGCGCTCACCGGCAGATTATTCAAAGTCTTAAAGGACACCGATAATTCACGAGTGGTCACTATTAGTAGTTTGGCTTATAAATCCGGCGTCATTGATTTTGACGACTTTACTTGGGAAAAACGAAAATATGACAGATTTAAAGCTTATGGGGACAGCAAATTAGCAAACCTTTTGTTTATGGCACAGCTTCAAAAATTATTTGATAGTGTTGGTTCAAGCGCCATTTCAGTCGCAGCTCACCCTGGACTCACAGGGACGGAACGGCAACAATCCATTGGTATTGGGGGCGTGATTGCACGGTGTATTGCCTCTCCGGTGAGCAAGGGATGCCTGCCTCAATTATTAGCAGCTACTGAGACAAATGTTAAAGCGTGTGAATTTTATGGTCCCAGGTACGGGCTTGTAGGCCCCCCTCGTCTACAAAAAGTGAAATCGGAATTATTGAATGGAGATCTGTCGAAAAGATTATGGTCATTTTCTGAAGAGTTAACAGGTGTCAAATATGGAGAAGAATGACGAAGATTTGACAGTTATTACCGAAACCTCCGTGTATAACAAAAAAAACATGAGACGTTGACACACCAGTGATTTCAGGCGTCCATGCCGGTTCCGCCGCCGTGAATCCGATGCTGGTTGACAATCCTTAAACTATGCTAAGTTTTTAGGCTTAATCTCTCATTAATTTAACAAAGGAATAAGATCATGAACCATATAGCCATTGTTATAGGTGCCACGGGTCTGGTTGGGCGCGCATTAGTAAACCAACTGGCAAATGCAGACCATATCTCCAAAGTCATCACTCTGACGCGTCGATCAGTCAACCATGCCTCCACAAAGGTGGTCAATCATATTGTCGACTTCAATCACTTAGAGGACTATTCTTCTGTGTTTAAAGCAGATTTTTTGTTCTCATGTCTTGGTACTACACGCAAGCAGGCGGGTTCTATTGCCGCCCAACGCGAGGTTGATCTTGAATATCAGTTTAAGGCTGCACAGATCGCTGCACAAAATGACATACCTCATTATTTTTTAATTTCATCCAGTGGCGCACAATATAAAAGTAAGAATCCGTACATGAAAATGAAAGGCGAACTGGAACAAAGGATTCAATCGTTAAAGTTTAAGCGTATTAGTATTTTCCAGCCCTCTCTGTTGCTGGGCCAACGGGAATCGTTGCGCCTGGGAGAAAAGATAGGCGGATTTGTGTTGCCTGTTTTAACTGTCATTCCAGGTTTGCGGCGTTATCGTCCCATTTCTGGTGAGCAAGTGGCCGAAAAAATGGTTCGGGTTACCCAACAGGCAGGACCCTCTTTGGAATACTTTCGACTTGATGAAATGTTTATTAAATAGAAAGGAACTGTTATGTCTTTACTGTTTTCTCCAGTTAAAATAGGGCGAGTTGGCTAAATGTACATCATGTAATAAATGCTTTGCTGCTTCTCGAAATGGTTTACCGGTTTTATGCTACGAGAAGGGGTTACCACAAAACAAATGACCATTCACGCAAAGACTTCAAAAACACCAGAAGAAACAAGACAGATGGCGTGTGGATTTGGGGAGATAAACAAGACTTGCAAATTGGGCGCAACTTATGGTAATTAAGTAGGTTCGTTTTACAAAAATGGTTATAGATGGGATTAAAATTCGGGGAATAACCGGATTATTTAATAGGAGTATTTATATCAACAGTTGAGTCTATCAACGCAAGCGTGGACAGGTGTAAATCGACATGAAAGCATTATTAGCCCTGGAAGATGGCAGAACCTTTCCCTGCAGAAGTTTTACAGGACAGGGGGAAGCCACGGGTGAGGTGGTCTTTAATACAAGCATGACCGGGTACCAGGAAATCCTGACAGACCCGTCCTATGCAGGACAAATGGTGACAATGACCTGCCCTTTGATCGGAAATTATGGCGTCAACCCCGAAGATATTGAATCGGACCGGATACAGGTAGCCGCCTTTATTGTCAAAGAATACCAGGACTTTCCCAGCAATTTTCAATCCAAGGGCACCCTGGCCGATTATCTGATCAAGGGACATGTCCTAGGAATTGAGGATTTAGATACCCGTGCCCTGACCCGGCATATCCGGAAATCGGGAGCCATGCGGGCCATTATCTCCACCAAAGACCTGGATCCTGATTCCCTGGTAAAACGAGCCGGTCAAATTCCCTCCATGGAGGGCAGCGACCTTGTGGAGAAGCTTACCACAAAAAAACCCTATTTCTGGAAACATAACCAGCCGGATTATGTGAATATTGAAAAACTTGCAGATCCTCTGATCTGGCATCATAAAGGCAAAAAGCACTCGGTTGTGGCCCTTGATTTCGGAATTAAATACAATATTATCCGCTGTCTTGAAAAAGAAGGGTGTGAAGTATTGGTGGTCCCGGCAACAACATCCGCCCAAACCATACGAAACCTGAACCCTGATGGCGTTTTTCTGTCCAACGGCCCGGGGGATCCGGAGCCGATCACCTATGCAGTTTCAACCATCCGGGAACTGCTGGGATTTGTACCTATTTTTGGTATCTGTCTGGGTATGCAGCTTTTGGGCCTTGCCATGGGCGGTAAAACCCTGAAAATAAAATTTGGTCACAGGGGTGGCAACCAGCCCGTGAAAAATCTTGCCACCGGTAAGGTGGAGATCACCTCCCAGAACCATGGATTTGCCGTGGATCTCAACAGTCTGGGTAAAGAAAATGCCGTTCTAACCCATATCAATCTGAATGAAGATTCCCTCGAGGGACTTAAAAACGACACGGTTCAAGCCTTTGCCGTCCAGTATCACCCGGAAGCATCCCCGGGACCCCATGATGCCGCCTATCTTTTTAACCAATTTGCAGAGATGATGAAACATGCCAAAGCGTAACGACATAAAAAAAATCCTGATCATTGGTGCCGGCCCCATTATTATCAGCCAGGCCTGTGAGTTTGACTATTCCGGGACCCAGGCCTGTAAAGCCCTGAAAGAAGAAGGGTTTGAAGTGATACTTATCAATTCAAATCCCGCCACCATAATGACGGACCCTGAAACCGCAGACAAGGTTTATATTGAACCGGTAAACGTGGAAACCCTGTGCAAAGTCATTGAACGGGAAAGACCCGATGCCATTTTGCCCACCCTGGGAGGGCAGACAGCCCTGAACACAGCCATTGAAGCTGAAAAAACCGGTATATTTGAGAAATATAATGTTGAGATGATCGGTGCCTCCATTGAGGCCATCAACAAGGCTGAAGACCGGGAACTTTTCCGGGATGCCATGAATAAAATCGGTTTGCGGATTCCCAAAAGCGGGTTTGCCACCAACATGCACGAGGTGGAAGATGTTGCAAAACGAATCGGCTTTCCCATCATTGTCCGGCCCAGTTTCACCCTGGG
>JAFLJU010000388.1 GCA_022712835.1 Desulfobacteraceae bacterium | reverse complement strand
TATCCTGGGAAAAAGTGCTGCCACAGCAGCCCTTTTGGATACGATCCACATGGTGGCCCCCACCGATGCCAATGTGCTGGTGACAGGGGAATCGGGAACCGGAAAGGAATTGGTCTCCTCGGCCCTTCATTTAAACAGCCCGAGAAAAGACCAGGCCTTTATCCGGATCAATTGTGCTGCCATCACCGAAACTCTTCTGGAATCGGAATTGTTCGGCCATGAACGGGGGGCCTTTACCGGGGCCGATAAACGAAGAAAAGGCAAGTTTCTCCTGGCAGACAAGGGGAGCATTCTTTTGGATGAAATCGGAGAGATGAGTCTTTCCATGCAGGCAAAATTATTGCGGGTGATCCAGGAAAAAGAATTCACCCCGGTGGGAAGTGACCAGAATATCAGGGTGGATGTAAGGATTATTGCCGCCACCAACCGGGATTTGAAAATCATGGCCGTAGAGAAAACATTCAGGCAGGATCTTTATTATCGGCTCAATGTGGTGACCATAGATATTCCCCCCTTAAGGCAACGGCCCGAGGATATTCCGGAACTTGCCCTTCATTTTTTAAATCAATTTTCCCAAAAGAATAAACGCGATATTCAGGGATTTTCCGCCGATGCCATGGACGCCATGATTCGATACATCTGGCCGGGTAATGTGCGGGAATTGATGAATGCGGTTGAACGGGGGGTGGTGATGGCCCGGTCCGACTATCTCTGTAAGGGTGATCTTTCCTTTATCCTTCCAGATGAGCCCGAATCCCCCCAATTGGGACTTGAAAACATTTCTTTGTCGAAAATTGAAGAATCCGCCATTTTATCTACCCTGGAATCCGCCCGGGGCAATAAAAGCGAAACCGCCCGACGTCTGGGGATCACCCGGAAAACTCTGCTGAATAAATTAAAGCAATATGGAAGGGGTACCTGAAAATTAAACAAATGAAACCGTTTAATTAGAACCTCATTAATTAGAACCTTTCTATGAGCTTGTCGATGAGAAAGGTGCTTTCCCGCATGGCCTGGTCGCTGAACGGGCCGAACCATTGGGCCACATGGTTGAATTGATCCATAAAGGATTGTTTGTCATTGGTTTCCAGCATCTCCACATGGCGTCCCAGGGAGAGAATAAACTCTTTTAGCAGCGTCCGCCTTTCCTGGGTGGCAAAGATAATCTGGGCATACAAGGCACTGTCCTGGGCAAAAAGCCGGCCTACCATGCCCAACTCCAGGCGGTATATGGGGCTCGAAAATTCCAGGGTTCGGGCAAGTTTTGTCTGGCGGTGACAGAGAAAATCCCCAAAGCAGAAGGTGGCAAAATGGCGCAACGCCTGGACAATCTCCATTATTTCATCATGTTCTTTCGGGGTGGACTCGACAATCACCGCTCCCCAAAGGGTCAATTGCTCTGTGAACCATTGGCAGGAAGGGGTATCTCTTCCCGGTGTGACCACAATGATCTGTTTGTCAAGGCAGCTTAAGGTGGGGCCAAACAGGGGATGAACTCCTAGTACCGGTCCCTTGTGGGTCGAAAGCATTTGTGAAACCGGTTCTTTTTTTATCGAGGTTAGGTCTGCCAGAAGGGCTGTGGGCGGTAGAAAGGGCGCAATTTTCTCAATGACCTGGGCCGTTCGTTCAATGGGAACGGATACCAGTACCAAATCGATGCCCTGGCAAAGGGTTTGGGCATGATCCCAGTCATGTTCGGTTAAAATTCTTACCTCATACCCGGATTTGGTGAAAAGAGTTGCAAACAGACTTCCCATCTGACCTTTTCCCCCAATGACAAGGACCTTGGCATTGGGGCGTACGCCTTTATGTTCCATCTTCTGGGTCTGCTTTACCCGGGACTGGCGCAGGATTACCCGGTAAAGATCTTCCATGAAATCAGGATCCAGGCCGCTTTGTTGTGACTGGAGTCTTAGTTTGGAAATCAGATCTTCTTCCCTTGCCGGGTGGTACACAGGGATGCTGTGGACTTTTTTCAGTGCCACCACGTTTTCCACCTGGGTCTGGCGCCGGGCAAGCAGTGACAGAATCTGGGAGTCGATGGCATCAATTTCATCCCGCAAAGGGCTGATCTGGTCGGAAAAGTTTTTATTGTCTTTTTTCATTTTATATGTTCTTTTCAAAAATTATTCCAAGGAGAACTTAAATTATCACCCAAAGGTATCAATTTCAAGAATGATTGACAAACTTAAATTTACCCACCCTTTAAAAATTATAATAAAATTTATAAAAAAACAAAAAGAATAAAAGGTATGGATACTAAAACCATCATGGGATGCCTGGCCATTTTCGGGTCGGCATTTTGTTTCTATCTGGCCACGGTGATTATCAAATGGTCCAGCATGGCAGGGCTGAAAATTGATTCTTCCCTGTTCACTTTTGCCAGGTTTAGTGTGGGGTTTGCCACGGTCCTCCTGGTGATGGGAATCGGGCGATACAAAATCAAAATTGTTAAAAAACATTTTCTCATCGGGCGAGCCCTGGGCAATTGTACGGCGGTTTATTGTTTTTTTAAGGGGGTTGAACTGACCTCGGTTGCCCAGGCCAATATTTTAAACATGACCTACCCCTTGTTTATTGCTATTTTCTCATGGGTCATTTTCAAAGCCCAGCGGGATCTTGTGACCATTTTTATTGTGTTAATCGCCTTTGCAGGTGTCTGGTTGATATTGGCCCCGACCCGAATGGCCTTTGACTATAATTCTCTGTGGGGTCTGGGATCCGGTATCTGTGCCGCCGTTGCCATCATATATCTGAATTTATCGCGTCAGGTTCATGATACCCATACCACGCTTTTCTTCATGTTTGGCCTGGGCACGGTGATTGTGTTTTGCCTTTTTTATGACCAGATGCGGATTCCTTCCCTGGCTGAGTTTTATTATCTGTTCTGGTGCTCTGGTGTTGCCATCGCCGGTCAATATCTTTTCACCGTCGGGTTCAAATATGTCACCGCTATTGAAGGGGGAATCATCTCCTCCACCCGAATTTTGCTGGCAGCCATGCTCGGCCCCTTTATTGCCACGGACCCTTCCTTGTCCCTGTCTGGATGGATGGGTGCCTTTTTAATTTTTGTGGCCAATATTTATCTGGCCACAAGAAAGGCAAAGGGCTGAGATCTGTTTTAGGGGGTTTTTCCTCTGTGGCTTTTGTCGGAAAAATATTGTAAGAATAAAAAGGGTTTAGCGGATTTCCCGGGGGTTTCACCCTAATTGAACCGAATGCCGCTGTTTTCGTTTTATAACTTAAATCTTTGTTTTTTTTTAATGAGAGCCGCAGGTCTTGTAATCGTCTATTTTAAACTGGTTTTAGGGTCTAAACAGTTTTTAGGGTTTAAGCGGTTGATAAGGCTGGCTGCTGACAGGATATATCAATGGCCGAAAATCCTTCCCATGAACAATTACTACAGAAAATAAGTCTACTGGAAAAACAAGCCTCCTTTGATTTCCCTCCCAAGGGACTTGAAATGGGTCTCTCCTCTACCAAGGGAAATCTTTTTCTCCAGATGATGATGGACAATGTGCCGGATTCACAAAGGTGTGCCTGGTGCCTTTCATGCTGGTGGCAGGAGTTCATTTTAAGGAAGATCTGACCTGCGAAGAAGATTCCTGGCAAAAAACCTTTGAGCGGAACGGAATTCAGGTCCAAGTGGTGGATCACGG
>JAFLJU010000176.1 GCA_022712835.1 Desulfobacteraceae bacterium | reverse complement strand
TTCCGGAGGCGGGGGGGGCGGGGCAGCCACCTCTTCCTTTTGACAGGCTGAAATAAAGCAAAGGGCAAACAAAAACATCACCATTGTTCTAATCGTATATTTCATTCTTTTTACCATCCAGGTTAAACAAGTGGGCCAAATCTGGCTATTTTATGAATCTGTATTCTAATTAGGAAAATCAAGAGTTAAAGTCAAGGAAAACTTACCTGGATGTCAACCGGATATTACCCTCAAACCCTTGTCAGATTGGACGATCCCAATGGACACTATTCAGGGAAAAGTGGTTGTTCATACGGGTGGGGTGTGATAAACAAATGACATCATTTTCTAAGGTTCAGCGGAATCTGCATGGGGGCCACGCCAAAGATCTGAGCGGCTCCTATCAACTCCCCTAAATAAAAAAAGGAAAAGACGTATGTGGATAATGGAACTTTTTATCGTGTTATTGTTTATCTGGCTGGGAGCGCGTCTGGGCAGCATCGGCATCGGATTTGCCGGTGGCTTTGGTGTATTGGTTCTGGCAGTGGGTTTCGGGGTTAAACCGGGCGCCATACCGACGGATGTCATTCTCATCATCATGGCAGTGATTTCTGCCGTCGCAGCCATGCAGGTGGCGGGAGGTCTGGATTACCTGGTTTATCTGGCTGAGAAAATATTGCGAAAGAACCCAAAATATATCACCTTTTATGCCCCGCTGGTCACCTATCTCATGACCCTGCTGGCCGGTACCGGCCACACGGCTTTTTCCACTCTGCCGGTGATCGCAGAGGTTGCCAAGGAAAAGGGAATTCGGCCCTCCAGGCCCTTGGCTATTGCCACGGTTGCCTCCCAGGTGGCCATCACCGCTTCTCCCATTTCCGCTGCCGTGGTGTTTTTTGCAAGTGAATTGGAAAAAGTGGGGATCAGTTATATTCAGCTTCTGACCATTGCTATTCCATCTACCTTTATCGCCTGTATGTTGGCTGCTGTGGTAACCAATTTTTTAGGCAAAGATCTTGCCGATGACCCGATTTATCAGGATCGTTTAAGTAAGGGACTGGTCAAGAAAGCATCCAGCCAGCGTCAGGAAAAGGATCTGCTGCCCAGGGCCAAAATCTCCGTGCTGATTTTTGCTGTTGGCATTGTCGCGGTTGTCTCCTATGCAACCGCCATTAGTGGGGTCAAAGATCCTGTGATGGCACGGGACTCTGCGATCATGACCATCATGCTCACCGTGGCGACGCTCATCTCCCTGGTATGTAGGATCGAAACCACAAAAGTGCTGGACGCGGCCACCTTTAAATCCGGCATGAGCGCCTGTATCTGTGTGCTGGGGGTTGCCTGGTTAGGTACCACTTTCGTCACCGCCCACATTGAGGAAATTAACATTTTTGCCGGAAGACTATTGGAATCCAAACCCTGGCTGTTGGCCGTTGTGCTGTTTTTTGCCGCCATGCTGCTCTACTCCCAGGCGGCTACCACCAAGGCATTGATGCCAGCAGCCCTGGCACTGGGCGTGAGTCCCGTGGCAGCCGTTGCCTCCTTTGCTGCGGTCAGCGCTTTGTTTGTGCTGCCCACCTACCCGACCCTGCTGGCAGCCGTGGAATTTGATGACACCGGCTCCACCCGGATCGGTAAATATGTGTTTGACCATCCGTTTATAATCCCAGGTACACTGACCATTGTCCTGTCAGTGCTCCTGGCATTTCTCATCGCCTCAGTAGTTTTATAAAATGTGGTGATTTCAAATTAGTCTTTAACGAAACAAAAAATAAGGAAGATGAAAAATGATTAAACTCGAATCGGTACTAGACAAAGCTTCCCGAAAAATGGGGGTATCCCAGGCAGACCTCAAGGGTTTTTTTCAACGGGGCGAACAAAAAACATATGCACCTGAAGAATGGTTGTTTCACGAATCCACTCCGCGTAGATGGGGCGGGTTGGTGATTGAGGGGGAGGTGACCATTGCCCAAGGACTCCACGGCTCCAGCCGGGATCTGGCGGTTCTTGCCCCGGGAGCGTTGATTGGCGAGGGCGCCTTCCTGGAAGAAAATGCCCACTCCACCGGTGCCTTTACCCGCAAGGGGGCCACGGTTTGGCAAATTTCCCAAACCGCGTTGACCCTGTTCCGAGAGGAAAAACCGGATCTTTTTTACCGCATTGTTGCCCGGGTGGCCGCAGGTATCAGCGATCGGCTGCGCCTGGCCAGCCAAAGAGTTACCGGAAGTGATCACGGACCACTTATCGGGGATGTGCGAACCGAACATGATTCCCTGGGGGAAAGGGAACTGCCTAACGAAGTGTATTATGGTGTCCAGACTCTGAGGGCCATGGAAAACTTTGCCATATCCGGGATTCATATTTCGAATTTTGAACATATGATAGAAGCGTTGGCATTGGTTAAAAAATCGGCGGCCCAGGCCAATTGTGAATTGGGTGTTCTCAGCGAAGAAAAAATGACCGCCATCAGTCAGGCCTGCGACGATCTATTGGCCGGAAAGTTTCACGACCAGTTCCCCGTGGATATGTTCCAGGGAGGAGCGGGCACCTCCACCAATATGTGTGCCAACGAAGTGATTGCCAACCGGGGGCTGGAAATTATGGGCCATGAAAAAGGGGCTTATGATTTTCTCCATCCCAACGACCATGTCAATTGTTCCCAGTCCACCAACGATGCCTATCCCACCGCCATCAAGCTGGCAGTGCTGCTTTCTCTGAAAGAGTTGCTCAGCGCCATGGGCGAATTGAGAAGCTCCCTTGGGGCTAAAGCGGTTGAGTTTGCCGATGTGCTCAAGATGGGACGTACCGAAAATCAGGATGCCGTCCCCATGACCCTGGGCCAGGAATTTTCCGCCTATGCCGTGATGGTGGAGGGGGCTGCCAATGCCCTGGAACGTACCGAAGATGAGTTTTACAACATCAACATGGGCGCGACAGCCATCGGCACCGGGATAAACAGCCCCCCGGGCTATGCGGATCTTGTGACCCAAAAACTTTCCGAAGTCAGCGGGTTTAAACTTCGCCGGGCACGGAATCTGGTGGAAGCCACCCAGAATGCCGGCTCTTTTTGCCAGATGTCTGCTACCATGAAACGGGCAGCGGTTCAAATTTCTAAAATCTGTAACGATCTGCGCTGGTTGTCCTCGGGACCCCGGTGTGGCTTAAATGAAATCAATCTGCCCCCCATGCAGCCCGGTTCCTCCATCATGCCCGGTAAGGTGAATCCGGTCATCCCGGAATTGGTTAACCAGATCTGCTACCAGGTGATCGGATATGATGCCGTGGTTTCCATGGCTGCCGAGGCCAGTGAACTGGAACTGTGCATGGCTGAGCCCATCATTGCCTATGATCTGCTCCACGGGATGATGATTTTGAAAAATGCCTGTATTACCCTATCCAGTCGCTGTATTGTGGGAATTACGGCCAATCGTGAGGTTTGCCGAAGCTATGTGGAAAATTCCATCGGCCTGGTGACCGCCCTGGTTCCAGTGATCGGGTATGAAAAATCAGCCGCCATCGCCAAGGAAGCGCTTAAAACCGGGGGCAGTGTCTACCATCTGGTGCTGGAGAAAGGCTGGCTCAAAAAGGCGGAACTGGATGATATGCTCCGCCCGGAAAACATGACCGACCCCCGGGAAATTCCCAAATAGGCCAATTCCATAACGTGTAATTTGCAGCCTGGCGAAAAAGAAAGGTTATTAGCAGACAGATGAAAAAAGGGGGGGAGATGTTAATTATCTACCCCCCTTTCTTAATTTATAAAAGAATCAAACGGGGATGAAGGGATGTCCTTTGTTTCATTGGGTCTTTGTTTTATCGGGTCTTTAATTGGCAAACTTGAGGGTGGCCACACCCGCAATGATGAGGCCAACCCCCAGGTATCTGGTCAGGCTGCTGGGGTCTCCATAAAAAAAGATGCCTACCAAAAAAGTGCCTGCAGCCCCGATTCCGGTCCAGACGGCATAGGAAGTCCCCATGGGGATCTGTTTCTGGGCCATCCACAACAGGGCACCGCTGATAGCCATAAATATCACCGCCATAATGATCCCCATGATACGGGTATTTTCATTCCCCGCTATTTTCAGGCCAACGGGCCAACCAATTTCAAACAATCCTGCCAGTGTTAAATATACCCACGCCATTTATGGTACCCTTAAAAAAATATTTGAATTTAAACGTTGTTTTGCTATATCCCGTTTTATCGGGTTTCTATCCGGTTTTTATCCGAATTCCCTGGGTTTCCATGTACTGATTCAGGCGTTCCATAAACGCTTGTCGTTCTTCTTCAGGGGCAAAAAGGAAAAATTTTCCCAGGCTTCGCTGAACCCGCATGAGATCGATGAGAAAATTATAAATGGAATTGGAGGCCAGCTGGTCCGCCACCAAAGATTGGTTCTGGGCATCAATCAGGTCAATGATGGATTTGATTCCCCGTACATAGGAATCGGTGACCAGGGTTAAATTGCGATTGGCTGATTCAGCGGCATCCATTGTCAGGCGAATACTTGGATAGGAGGCCCGAATCAGGTAAACCGAATTTAAAACCAATTTTTCAATACTGTTGGAAGTGGCCTGGCGTTGGTAGTTCAACCCGGTCAATTCAAGTTCTGATCGTTTCAAAGTGGCACTCTTTCCTCCGCCGGAAAAAAGGGGGAGGGAGAGCATGACACCGGCAGTCCAATTGGTATCGTCATTGGTCGGTAAACTGATTGCACCCAATGAAGGGGCACTTGTTCCCGCTCCCCCCTTGCTGAAGGTTTCGGTGACATCCCCAAACAAGGAGACCGATGGCAGCCAGAATTCCCTTTTTGCCAATAGAATCGTTCTTTCCTGGGCGGATATAGCCGCGTTCAATTGTTGCAGTTCCGGCGAAATCTCCAATCCCTCCTGGACCAGAAACTTACGCAGGATGTTCAATTCATGGGGATTGTCCATGTAGCTAAGCATCTGGCGGTTGGGCAGGATGCTTAAGGGGTCTTTAAAGTCGTTTTCTTCAACCGAGAACATCTCACTTAAGGGGCGATTGAGAACCCTATTAACCGTGCTGATGGTATTTAGGGATACGGATTCGGCAATGAGAACCTGGCGGCGGCTTTCGGCGAGCTGGCTTTCCCAGCGATAGACCTCTTCGGGGCCGGCAGCCCCGATGGACACTCTGATCTGGGCGCGTTCCAGGTTTTTCCGGGTCAACTTTAAGTTTTCTTTTTGGATGCGTTCGATACGCTTGGCCTTGAGAACATCCAGGTAGGCTATGGATGCGGCCTGGACAACGTCCAGTTCAACGGCATTACGCCCCTGTTCCCTGGCGGTTTGACCCAATTGTTCAATGGAATAGTTGGCCCATACTTTGTCGGAATAAACCAATTGGCTAGCTGAAACAGATCCGCTCCAGGTGTTTTCAGGTTGTGCACCCAGGGATGCCGCCGCCCTGTCATCGTCAATCACCCTGGCCTGGCTACCGATTCCCACCTGGGGCAATAATGCGGATTTGGCCTGTTGCACCCGCTGGAGACCTGCCTGGACCTGTTGGTCTGCCACGGCCAGGTCCGGGTTGGCCTGGCGGGCTTCGGCGATGGCCTGGTAGATGTTCAGCTTGCGCGTAACGCTGTTATCTTCTTCATTGATTAATTCAGCTTCCGTGAGAATTCCCCAACCGGGATAGACACCAATGGCACGGGCCGTGGCCATGTTGATGGATAGTTTTTCTCCCTGGGGAAAGGTGGTTTGCAAGTTTTCAGCCTTGTTGCCATCCAAAAACTCCTGGACATTAACAGCAATGCTCCGGGCCATGTGTTCTTTACCATCTTCGGAAATAATACTGGTCAGCAGACCTTTTTCCACATCCTCTCTCCCCCGGAAGGAGAAACTGGGTAATTTTTTGATCATCAACCCATGGACCAGTTTTTGGAATTCACTTTCCGACAGCCGGGGCAGCAAAGAAACAAAGACCGCATCTGTATTTTCCGGGATTTGCTCCAGGGCTTGTTGAACCGTTGTTTCCACCTGGACGACCGTTATATCCAAAGAAAATTCATTGGCCAGTTTTTGTTTAAGTGCCTTTAACTGGGGGATGGAACGCACTTGCAATCCGTCTGCCAGGAAAACAACCCGGCTGAAGGGGGCGATATCCAAAAAAGCCTGAAATGCACGATTAAAATCAGAAAAGGTGTTGATATAGTTCAGGTTATTGACACCAGAGGTTCCCTTTCGGGAGGGTAGGTTTTGGGTTTGGGCATCAATTACATTGGCAGCAATGACCGGTTTCGGAAGGTTATGTCGTTGGCAAACTTCATTGGTGGTGACCCCTCCCAGTGTCAGAACAAGATCGATTTGTTTTGATGAAAGGAGGGTGTCCAGATTCTGTTTTATTTGGTTTATATTATATTCGCCTGAAAGTTGTTGGCTTTCCGGGAATATCACCCGGTGTTCCCCCTGGGTAACATGGAGAATCTCTTCTTTAACCAGGTCGATACTTCCGGGAAAACGAGGGGAATTTCCATCAAAGGCAATGCCAATCCGAATCGTTTTTGCCTGGGCCTGGGTACTTAAAAAGACCATGGAACAAACAAAGATCAGTCCAAAGGAAAGAATCGGTCTAAAAAAACGAATCAGTCCAAAAGACAGTTCAAAAGACCGTATAAAAGACCGTATAAAAAATAGGGTGGGCCAGCACAATTTCATAAAACTTAACTCCTATTATGGTTAGCTCTGTTTGGTTAGGCTTTGATCTTAAAAAAAGTGGCGTAGAGTGTTGGCACAAACACCAGGGTCAGGACAGACGCAAATCCTAAGCCAAACACGATGGTCACGGCCATGGAAACAAAAAAGGCATCCATGAACAGCGGAATCATTCCCAGCATGGTGGTTGCGGCCGCCAGCATCACCGGTCGCATCCTGCTGACGCCTGAGTCCACCACCGCCGCGAAGTGATCTTTGCCTTCCCGGATCTCCAGGTCAATCTGGTCAATGAGCACGATGGCATTTTTGATCAGCATGCCGGCCAGGCTCATCAGTCCCAGCAGGGCCATGAATCCAAAGGGTTGTTTTAGCAGCAGCAGACCCAGAACCACACCGATGAGGGAAAGGGGGACGGTGAGCCAGATAATCAAGGGTTGCTTGAAGGCATTAAACAAAAAGATCACTGCCAGAATCATCATCCCAAAATAGATGGGGATGTTTGCGGCAAGCTTTGCCGTGGCATCAGCAGAGTCTTCAGCCTCTCCCCCCCAGGCCATGAAGTATCCCGGATGGCCTTTGATGGGAATCATGTCGTCATATTTAATGGGAATGGTTTTGGCCGTGTATTTTTCAGGCGGAACCGCTTTTCCCAGATAACTTTGGGTATCCGCTTTCAACGCCTGTTCCAGCTTGGGCTTGATGCGGGTGAGCAGATCAGCGGAAAGGCCTTTGCTGGCATCTGCATGGAGTTTGATCATGGAACGGCGGTGCCAGCGGGAGATACGGGCATTTTCAGATTCAGTGGAAAATCCGTCCACCACCTGCTGCAGCGGTATCTTTTTGCCAGCAATGGGACTGTAGACCATCACATCCCGCATGTGCTCCATGGTAAGGCGTTCGTTGGCCGGTCCCCTTGCGATGATGGGGATCATTTCGATCCCCTCCCGATAGAGACCTGCAGTGGTGCCTGAAAAATTGGATTGCAGGGCCGTGGCGATCATGGGTCTGTCAATGCCCTGGCGACGGGCTCTGTCCTCGGCAATAACG
>JAFLJU010000210.1 GCA_022712835.1 Desulfobacteraceae bacterium | reverse complement strand
TTCCACCAGATACCGGTTCAGTCCCACCCGTCTTAAAAGATCCTGGAACTTACTTTCATGGGTTCTTGGGGAACAACCCCCAATGACCACCCGGTTAAGCTTATGTTCTATAATCAAAGATTCAATCTGGGCCATGGAGTCTGCGGAGCAACCGTGACCCACAGCCTTTGCAACGGCCACATCGGGATTTGTCCTAGCGTAATCAAGTACCTTGTCGACATTGACCACCCCACCGATATCAACCCCGCAATCACAGACAAACACACCGATTTTTACGGCTTCTTCTGACACGTCCCGTTCAGGCGGAAAAAGATCATCAAGTTGATCTTCTGCCAGAATGATAGGCAGATCGGCAGATGCCATGGAAGCTGCGGCACTAGCCTGGACCATAGTTTCTGGTATATCTTTTGGACTTTCATAAACACCGCAGACATAAACGCCAGGCCGGGAAGTTTTAACAGAGTTAAAATGATCGGTTTTGGCAAAATTATGTTCGTTTAGTTCTATCCCCAGCTTGGACGCAAGTTCAATTGTGGTATCGCCTACCCTGAATCCCGTTGAAAGAACCACCATATCAAATTCTTCAGTTGTCTGTAACGCTTCATCCTCCCTGGCATAGGTGATGGATAGATCCTGGGTGTTTGAATTTTCAACAATGGAATGGGGCCGGGATCTGATCATTCGGACATTGTATTCGTCCTTGGCCCGGTTGAAATAACGTTCATAATCTTTTCCATAAGTCCGCATGTCCATATAGAAAATGGTGGTTTCAATCTCTTCCTCAAAGCGCTCCTTGGTGACCATGGCCTCTTTCAGGGCATACATACAACAAACCCCTGAGCAATAGGACACATCTCCCTTGTTAATTCCTCGGGAGCCCACACATTGTATCCAGGCAATTTTTTTCGGCTGTTTACGATCCGACACCCGGGCAAGGCTTCCCTGGAAAGGACCGGAAGCCGACATGATCCGTTCATACTCAAGACCGGTCACCACATTTGAATACTTCCCGCCGCCATAATTGTCCAGAACAGCAGGGTCAAAAAGATCAGCGCCCACACTTAAGACCACGGCCCCCACTTTGATATCAGTTTGGGTTGCTTTATCCTCGGAAAGGATGGCGTTGGCCTTGCAAACTTTTTGAAGTTGCGTAATATCCTCTACCTTGTCCATGTCGATGGAAAATGCAAAGGGCGTTGCCTGGGGATATCTCATGCAAGTAGGTGCTCTTGGATCAAGGCCAGGCGTAAATCGGACCGCCTTTGGAAATTTTTGAACACACTCCCCGCAACCCGTACATTTATCGATGTCTATAAATCTAGGCTCTGTGACCAGGGTTGCCGTGAAATCTCCTGCAACCCCTGTAAGTTTTTCAACTCGGGTCATGGGTTTTATTTCCAAATAACGATCTCTGCCGCTGGCAGATAAATCTGGAGCCACGGTACACAGATCACAATTATTTGTGGGAAAGGTGCGGTCCAACTGTGTCATTAAACCGCCAATACTATACGATTTATCTATGAGCAGTACATCGCGCCGGGATTCGGCTAGATCCAGTGCTGCCCGGATCCCGCCGACACCGCCGCCGATAACAAGCACGCGATCGCTGCCTGATAGCTTATCCTCTTTAATATTAAGACTTTGCATATATAACCTATAATTTAATTATGGATATCCGTCACCTGTATGACCCCATACAAATAGCAAACGGAAAGTTGGTTAATTTAATTTCCTAAAGACCGGCACTATCCAGGATGGCCGGCAACCGGTCTTCCCAACCAAGAGCTGAAATCTTTATTCCCTGGGCGACATCCGTAAGAGAACGGATCATCTCACCGGCAATAGCAATACATTCATTCTCGCGGTCTTTTGATTTGCGAATGCGACGAATAATATCCTCTGAAAGTCGGGAATTGGGATCATTGATGGAAATGTAACGGGCCATACCCACGTTTTTCAACAAGAAAACAGAGGCGATCACCGGAACATTTAAAGATTTGAATGCATCAATCATCTGGATGCAAAAGGCGGTATCAAATACCGGTGGGAGCATAATATACTGGGCACCCGCATCGATTTTTTTCTGTGCGGCTGCAACTTCTCGTTTGAGCTGTGCATCGTCGGCGATGGGTGCAATAGCGCACCCGACGGTAAACTTAGGAGTCCCATTGAGTTCAAACCCGGCCATGTCCGTGCCCTGGGTCAGGGAACCTATCATCTGTAGCAAGGCGGTTTCATCCAGGTCATTGACCACCGTTGCATCCTGGTGATCCCCATTGACCATATCCTCGCCCTGGACCACCAGAAGGTTATGAATACCCAGCACATGGGCAGCCAGAAGATCTCCCTGTAGTGCCATTCGGTTACGATCTCTACCATACACATGGATGAGAGGTTCAACCCCCTGTTGACGCATAAGCGCCCCGCCGCCCAATGCACTCATGTGCATGACGCCATTGTCCATGTCTGGAATTGCGATGGCATCGATTCTTGATTTTAAATATCTTACGTTGGTAATCAGATCAGATATATCGATTCCCTTGGGGGTGTTCATTTCAGCGAGTACGACAAAATCCCCGGAGGAAAGCTTGGCTTGAAAACTCATATATTGTTCCCCTTAATTGTTTTAACGCCGTCCTGTTCGAAAAAAGGACAGCC
>JAFLJU010000542.1 GCA_022712835.1 Desulfobacteraceae bacterium | reverse complement strand
CTGGTCCCGTGTATAGGCAAATACCCCCCATTTTATGCCGGCGGTGTCCTTGCCCGTGACCACGGACATGACACCGGGAAAGGCTTCGGCCTCTGAGGTGTCGATATGGAGGATTCGGGCATGGGCATAGGGGCTTCTTTTTATTTTTCCCACCAGCATGTTGGGCAGATTCAGGTCCGCGGTAAATTTTGCCTTTCCCATAACCTTGGCCCGGGAATCCACCCGGGGCATTCGTTTTCCAATGATGGCATAATCAGACATCTTTACTCCTTTGCCCACTGATTTGGCTTGCTACCTGATCGGGCGTTTGGGTCCGGCGTTTGGGTCAGGCAATCCGGGCAATGATTCTGGGAATTGCCCGCATGGGCCACGGCCGTTACAATTTTGGCATATCCTGTGCACCGGCAGATGTTTCCGGCCAGACCCTGGCGGATGGTTCGCTCATCGGGCCTTGGCGTGGTTGCAAGCAATGCATCTGCCGACATGAGCATCCCCGGGGTGCAAAACCCGCACTGAACCGCCCCGTGGTCGATAAACGATTGTTGAAGGGTTGACAACGTATCGCCCGTGGCCAGTCCCTCCACGGTTTTGATCTGGGTGTCCTGGGCCTCCAGGGCAAGGGTCAGGCAGGACCGGACAGGCTTACCATCCATGTGCACTGTGCAGGACCCGCAAACCCCTTCATCACAACCTTCCTTTGATCCGGTCAGATCCAGTTTATCCCGCAATACTTCCAAAAGGGTATCATTGGGAAGAACCCTTACCTGGTAGGGGGTTTCATTTATCCTTAGGGTAATCTCAATTTTTTCCATTCCTGGTACTCCCGTTTTCCTGTTATGCCTTTGTTGTCTAAGCCTTTTTTATCTATTGGGTCGCCCGGGCAGCTTTTCCTGCTTCAATCAGGGCCTGGAACACCATTTCTTCTGCCATGGCACACCGGTATTCAAGGGTGGATCCCACATTGTGAACGGCAAAGGCGGCGGCCGTGTCCATGGAAGCTTTTGCAGCTTTTTGAAAGGCTGCGGTATCATCAAAGGTTTTTCCCTTTAGAGAAGCCGAGGCAGCGGCCATATAAAGGGGAGACCTGCCCATGGCACCCACCACAATTCTGGCCTCCCCGATCTGGGTTGGCAAAGATGCCGACGGAATCAGGAGAACCCCTGCGCAGACAAGGGGATAATCGATGGCGGATCGATAGGACAGGCGCTGATAAGCACTTTTACCCCCCTGGACCGGGATCCGGATCTGGGTGAGAAGCTCATCGTGTTCAATGGCAAATGGCTGGATCCCGTCATTGGTATAAAAATCGGCCAGATCCACCTGTCGCTCTCCGTTTTTGGTAGAAAGGGTGATACTGGCATCCAGGGCCATGAGGGCCGTGGCCCCGTCTGACTGGCAGGTGGAGTTGCACCGGTCGGAGTCCTGCCGGGCATAACAGATTTTCCCCCCGTCTTTGTGGCAGGCTCCCCGGCCGGATCGATGGAATGACGACTGGTTGTAGTGCTGGCACCGATTGTCCTGGAGAATGTTGCCGCCCATGGTTCCCGCAAAATGCTGGAGGGTGATGGCGCCTATCCGTTCACAGGCCTGTGACAGGGCAGGGGCTTGTTGTTGAACCAGATCGGAAGCGATGATATCGGCAATGGGGGTTTTGCTGCCGATAAGAACGCAGTCGCTGCCGTTTTTGCCATCTTTTTTGTCCTGCCGAATATAGGCCAATTCATCCAGTCCCTTGAGGCTGATGAGGGTTTTCGGGGCTAAAAGTCCTTTTTTCATCCTGACCAGGAGGTCTGTTCCCCCTGCAAGGATTTTGGCGCCGTCCCTGTAAGTGGCCAAAAAGGCAAGGGCCTGTTCAAGGGTGTTGGGTCCTAAATAATCAAACCTGGGTAACCGCACAATTGTTCTCCTTTTAATTTAAGAGGCCCGGTAAAAACAGGACCACTTTGGGAAAAAGCATCATGATAAGGATACAGATGATATAGGCCGGCAGAAAATAGGCCACGCCTTTAAACACCTTTTCAAGGGGCACACCCTTTGCCATTCCCCCCACCACATAGGTGGTGGCGCCCACGGGCGGGGTGACCGCTCCCAGGGTGGTGACAATGGTAATGGTGACCCCGAACCAGATGGGGTCATACCCAAGTTCCATGGCCACGGGAAAGAAAATGGGAATGGTGATGAGCAGAAGGGCCAGGGCATCCATGACCGCTCCGCCGATGATATAGATCATAAAAATGATACCCATGATGGTTACCTTTGAAAAGGGAAGGGTGACCACCCAATCGGCAATGTCAAAGGGGATTCTGGTAATGGCCAGGAATCGACCGAAAATCATGGCCCCGGTAATAATGACAATCACCATACAGGAAATTTTCAAGGTATCAAAAATAGAATTATAGAAATCGTTCCAGGAAAGTTTCTTTTGGGCCAGGGCAATAACAACAGCAAAAAAGGACCCGACAGCCCCGGCTTCCGTGGGGGTGAACAAGCCGAAATAAAGACCCAGCATGACAACCATGAATAAAATGAGCATTTCAACGGCACCGGCAAGGGAGAGGATTTTTGCCCTGAGAGAGGTTTTTTTCCCGGTGGGTCCCCAGGAAGGGTAGATGCTGCACAGCACATAGACGGTGAGGGTTAGCAGTGAGGCCAGCAAAATACCGGCACCCAGTCCCCCGTAAAAAAGTTCGGCAATGGACTGTTCCGTGGAAAGCCCGATGATAATTAAGACCACAGACGGGGGAATGACGACGCCCAGGGTGGATCCGCAGGCAATGGCACCGGTGGAAAGCATGGGCTCATATTTGTACTTGGTCATCTGGGGCAGGGCAACCGTGGTCATGGTGGCGGCGGTGGCGGCATTGGAACCGCAGATGGCAGCAAAGGCTGCGCAGGCCAATACCGTTGCCATGGCAATGCCGCCCCGGATATGGCCCACCCAGGTAAAGGCGGCGGTATACAGTTTTTCGTTAACCCCGGAATAAAAGGCAATCTGGCCCATGAAGATAAACAGCGGGATCACGGTTAATCCGTATTTGGAAAAGGTATCCCAGGTCACCGTGGCCAGCATGTTAAAACTGGCATCAACGGAAATTACATGGGCGAAGCCGATAAATCCCACAAGGCCCATGGCAAATCCGACGGGAATGCCAAAGACAAAAAGGATCGCAAGAAGGAGGACAATACCGATGATGCCGATCAAGGTCAGGCTCATTTTGCACTCGCTTTTTGGGGGAATACCACTTTTAAAAAGTCTGTAAAAATTGCCAGGGCCAGGACAAAACAACCGAATCCCACGGCCAGGGTAAAGGGGTAATAGATAATTCGCAGGGTTTCAGACAGTTCTCCGGCCGCCTTCAGGATCATGGCTTTTTTTACCACCTGCCAGGCCGCAATGAAAAAAAAGAGGGAACAAACCCCATGGTTGATCAGAGAGACGAATCGTTTAACGGGAGCAGGATAGGTGTTCACCAGAATATCCACACTGATGTGGCCGTTGGTAAACTGGGTATACCCCAGGGCAAAAGCCGTGACAACGGCACCGGCATATCCCATGAGTTCAAAGGTTCCCCGGATGGGGATATAGAACTGCCGGATGAATATGTTGGCACAGGTCAGAAGGATCATGCCGATCAGAAACACACCGCCGGTCAATGTCAGCACCTTGTTCAAAATTTTATTGAGTCTCGTTAAAAAATCCATGTGAAGCTTTCTCCAAATCCCCCCGGCCTTAGGAAAAACCGGCCAGGGGGAAGCGTACAAACGGGTTTATATGAAACTGCGGTCATGCCGGTTATTGGATATAGGATTTGATATCTTTTATAATTTGCTCGGCTGGCAGCCCTTTTTCACTGGCGCCTTTTATCCATTTTTCTGTGATAAAATCAAGTTTGCCGTCCCAATTTGCTTTTTCAGAAGCGGAAAGGGCGATAAACTCAACATTGTTGGATTCTTTTGACCAGGCAATGGCGCGTTTAATCTGTTCATCCATGTAAGTACCGGTCCAAAGGGATTGTTCTTCTTTAAGATCCATCATCACCTTCTGAACATCGGCTGGCAGGGAATCCCATTTGCCTTTGTTCATGATAACGGAAAACGGATAGATAACCGTCTCGGTCATGGTGACATATTTGCAGTTTTCAGCAAACTTAAAGTCCTTCATCACTTCCAGAGAAGAGAAGAGCCCTTTAACCGTCCCTTTTTGCAAGGCTTCAACCGTTGCCGGCATGGGCATTCCAACAGGGTTGGCTCCCCAGGCTTTCAGAATCTGGGCGGCACCTCCCGAGGCTCTTAAATCAAGGCCCTTCATATTTGCCAGACTTCTTACCGGATTTTTGGACATGACATTGCCCGGTGCATTGGTGAACATGGCCAGGACGACCACATCTTTAAAGGCCTTGGGTTTGTACTTTTCATAGAGTTTGAGAAGGGCCATGCTGCCGGTTTTGGCATCTTTAATTCCCAAAGGAAGGCTGGTGGCATTGGTGACAACAAACCGACCCGGCTGATAGGCCATGCAGATGTTTCCGATGTCGGCCTGACCGGCCACAACTCCGTCCATCATGCCCTTGGCTCCCAAAAGTGTTCCCCCGGGGAAGGTGTTGATCTTAACCTGGCCCTGGGTTCGTTTTTCCACTTCAACCTTCCAGCGTTCCATTTGAACGCAGGGGAATGTGGGGGCAGGGGGGAAATTGGCATAATTGAGTTTAATGGGGCCTGCGGCTGCCGGGGTGGAAAACAGGGCAAGGCAGGTGACGATAAAAAATAACAATGAGATTGCTGAACAAAATGTTCGTTTTACCATGGTTTAACCTCCGTAATAAAATTATGGCCAAGGGTCTTTTGGGGCAGGCCCCCTGGTCGTTGGTTATGAACCGTTTCCTCTTTTATCCTTTTTTATTTATCCCTTTTATTTATTCTTTCTTCTCTTTTAATGCGGTTAATACGCGTTCCGGGGTGATGGGCAGATTTGTGATCCTTACCCCCACGGCATCATAAATGGCATTGGCAATGGCGGGAGCTGTCGGGACACATCCCGGTTCTCCAATACCCTTGGCACCAAAGGGGCCATATTCATCATAGGTTTCCACCACCGGGGCCTTGATC
>JAFLJU010000039.1 GCA_022712835.1 Desulfobacteraceae bacterium | reverse complement strand
TTATCTGGCTGTTCAAAGCAACAACTTCGGTCTGGCCGGGGAATTGATGGTTAAAGAGACCCGATTGCGACTTGAAATGACACCAGAGGTCCTTGACAATACAGGCAAAAAGTTGTTTGAAAGAGCTGTGGCATTAAATTGTGGTGCAAGGTTTACCGGGGCAGGCGGCGGCGGGTGCCTCTGGGCAATTGGAGAGAAGGACAAAATTGTGGGTCTGGCAACTGCCTGGCAGGAGATCCTGGAACCTTTGGAGGGGGCAACTCTTCTTAACACATCCATAGATGAAAACGGTATTTTGATACTATAACCCTATTATATAAAGAAACGGGAGTAACATGAATTTTCAAGATGTTATCTTAAACCTGAACAGATTTTGGGCAGAAAAGGGCTGTGTCCTGATACAATCCTATGACATGGAAGTGGGTGCAGGCACATTCCATCCCACCACCCTGTTGAAAGCCCTGGGTCCTGAACCCTGGAAAGTGGCCTATGTCCAGCCGTCAAGAAGGCCAACCGACGGTCGGTACGGCGAAAACCCCAACCGGCTTCAGCATTATTATCAATATCAGGTCATCTTGAAACCCTCCCCCTCCAATATTCAGCAATTGTATCTGGATTCTTTAAAAATGCTGGGGGTTGATCCTTTGGAACACGACATCCGATTTGTGGAGGATGACTGGGAATCTCCGACTTTGGGGGCTTCCGGCCTTGGCTGGGAGGTATGGCTGGACGGCATGGAAGTCAGCCAGTTCACCTATTTCCAGATTGTCGGGAGCGTGGATGTTAATCCCATACCCGTTGAACTAACTTATGGGTTGGAGCGGCTGTGTATGTATCTGCAAGGGGTGGACAATGTATATGATCTCAAATGGAATGATACGGTCACCTACCGAGATGTGTATCACCAACAGGAAGTGGAGCAGTCCACCTATAATTTTGAGATAGCCGATGTGGATCTACTCTTTGATCTGTTCACAAAATATGAGGCAGAAGCCCATCGGATTGTAAAGACCGGGCTTGTGATCCCAACTTACGAATTTTGCCTTAAATGTTCTCACATTTTTAACATGCTGGATGCCAGGGGGGCGATTTCCGTGACCGAACGGACAGGCTATATCAAGCGGATACGGAACATTGCACGGGCAGCTTCCCAGGCTTATCTTGTCCAGAGGGAAGAGATGGGACATCCATTATTGAAAAAGGGAGACCATAAATAAAATGAGCACACTTCTAATTGAAATCGGCTGTGAAGAGATTCCGGCAGGATATATTATCCCGGCACTGACCGCATTTAAAAAAAATATTCTATCCGCCCTTGTCGCTGCCCGCATCGAACATGGAGAGGCAAAAATATTGGGAACTCCCAAGCGTCTGACCCTTATGGTGAAAGATGTGGCACCGGTCCAGAATCCCAAGACTTCCACCCTGTCAGGACCCCCTGAACGAGTGGGATTTGATGAAAATGGAAAGCCCACCATTGCCGCTGTAAAGTTCGCCGCAAAGGCAGGTATTGATGTTGATGCGATTATTGTGGAAGAGACCGGCAAGGGGCGGTACCTCACCGCCGTGGTGGAAGAAAGTTGTGACGCTTCTGCCGCCATTTTGGAACAGATGATGGCAAAGCAGATATTGTCCATTCCCTTTCCCAAAAGCATGCGGTGGGGAAGTCTTTCAATCAGCTTTGCCCGGCCCATTATCTCCCTTGTGGGGCTTTTGGGAGATCAGGTGTTGAACTTTACCCTGGGGGATATTCAAAGTTCCAACACAACCTTTGGTCACAGGTTTATGCACCCTGCATCCGTGACAATTGAAACAGCAGACAACTATGAAGCTGTATTGGAATCCGCTAATGTGATTGTGGACATTGATAAAAGAAAACAGATGATGCTCGATGCCATTCAGATTCTTGCCAAGGAAAATGATAGTCAGATTCTGGAGGACCCAGCTCTGGTGGATATCGTGGCCAATCTTGTGGAATACCCCTATCCCGTGGTAGGCCGCTTTGACGACGCCTTTCTTGAGGTGCCCGATGAAGTTCTGATAACGGCCATGCGGGAACATCAGAAATATTTTGCCCTGGTGGATGAAAAAAAGAAATTGAAACCTTTGTTCATTGCTGTGAATAATACCCTGGCAAAGGATATGGATCTGGTAGCAAGAGGCCATGAAAAGGTATTGCGTGCCAGGCTTTCCGATGCCAAATTTTTCTATGAAGCCGATTGTGAAATCAGCCTGGATGCCTTTGCCCAAAAATTAAAGAAGGTCACCTTCCAGGCGAAACTGGGCTCGGTATATGAAAAGGTCCAGCGCATCGAAGGGTTGGTGGATTATCTCGGAGAGGTCAGTGCCTATGCAGATAAAAGTGCCTCGGATAAAAATATATCGGATAAAGCCACCTTGAAAACAAATTTGTCCCGGGCCGCCAAAATCTGTAAGGCAGATCTTGTCAGTCAGGTGGTGATTGAGTTCACCAAACTCCAGGGAGTCATCGGCCGGGCCTATGCCTTAAAAGCCGGAGAAGCCCCGGATGTGGCAGATGCCATTGAACAGCATTACAGACCGGTTCAGTCCGGGGGAAAGCTGCCTGGAAATCCTATTGCTGCCCTGCTGGCCATTGCCGACAAACTGGACACCATTTGCGGCTGTTTCTCCGTTGGCCTGATTCCAACGGGAGGCGCTGACCCTTATGCTCTGAGACGTCTGGGCATCGGTATCATTCAGATTATCCAGGCTGAAAATCTGACGTTTTCCCTGACCGCCCTCATTGAAAAGGGACTGGGCGGGTTTGTGTCCGATGCGGCCAAAATACAGGAGCTTACGGGCCAGGTAAAAACTTTCCTTCAAAATCGGATGGTCAATATCATGACGGATCAGGGATTTTCAAAGGAAGCGGTTAATTCCGCGTTGGCTGCATCCTTTGACAACCTGCCCGATGTGCACCTGAGGGTAAAAGCCCTGGACGAATTGAGAAAAGATCCGGATTTTGAACCCCTGGCCATCACCTTCAAGCGGGTGGAGAATATCCAGAAAAAAGCCGGGGATACAACGGCCTGTAAAGTGGATACGGCCCTGTTTGAATATCCGGCAGAAAAAAATCTGTTTGATGCCTGCATGAAGGTTTTTTTAACCGTTGAATCCCTCATAGAAAAAGGGGAATACACGGTTGCTTTAAAAGAGATTGCCTCCTTAAGACCGTTGGTTGATAGTTTCTTTGATGATGTAATGGTCTTTGTCGATGATGAGGCTGTCAAGAATAATCGGATTGCTCTTTTGGCATCCGTATCCGGCTTGTTTAAAAACATTGCCGATTTTTCAATAATATAAACCAAACGGGTCAGGTGTTGCCTGACCCAGACTTAATAGAAAGGAAGTATTTATGGCCGGTTATGATTCTGAATTGGACAAATTGATCAAAGAGTGGAAGAACGAAGAAACAGGACTTTTAATTTCTATCCAGCAGTATGGAGAGGGAGAGCCTAAGCTCCAGATAGGTCCTAGAGTTCTTAAAAAAAAGGACGGGTCTGACCGGGCGCCTTCAAAGGCGGGTCGACTTTCCGTGGAAGACGTCATGTGGATCTATGAGATTATTGACGAGGTAAAGGATGAATTATCCGACATGGTCGGACCTGAATAATGATGCAATTGTACCTCCTTTAGGCGCCAGACAGAGCCCTGATTTGGGGCCTGTGGCGGTTTTGGTCAGCACGGAACCCGATCTTCGGCATTTGCGGACAAGGCTTGAAAAGCCGAAGATGCAAGGGTTTTTCATGGGGTCCCTTATGAGACCTGAAACAGGTCCCAGTGGGATTTCCATTGCTGGCCCCTATATTGGCGCACCCTATGGGGTGATGCTCCTGGAGTCTCTCATTGCCCGGGGAGCAAAAAATATCATTGTATTGGGTTGGTGCGGGGCGGTTGTGACCGATCTGACCTGCGGAGATCTGGTTATTCCGGACCACGCCATTGTGGATGAGGGAACTTCTTGCAACTACAAAGTGCTTGACCCGGATTTTCCTTGTTGCGCACCGGATAAGAACTTGTCAGACCAGTTGTCTGCCCATTTGACGGCCGCAGGCGTTACCACCCACCGTCGTCCCATATGGACCACGGATGCCATTTATCGGGAGACCCCCCAAAAAGTTGCCTGGTTCAGGGACAGGGGTGCCTGGGCCGTGGAGATGGAATGTTCCGCCCTGTTTGCCGTGGCAGAATACAGAGGTGTGAATATTACCTCTCTCCTGGTGGTATCGGATAGTGTGGCGGCAGATACAGGCAATTGGGAACCCGGGTTCCGGAAAAAAACCTTTAAAGCGGCAAGGAAATTAGCCTGTGACTCAGTGCTGGAATTTGCCGGGAAACTTTCATAAAATGCACCAAGATTTGGAACAGGAGGTCAAACGGCTTCAACGAGAATTGACCGACCACAGTTATCGGTACCACGTACTGGATGATCCCATCATTTCCGACGGGGAATATGATCGGCTGCTGGCACGGCTTCTGGAATTGGAAACCCAATATCCTGAACTGAGTGTTAGCGATTCCCCCACAAAGCGGGTGGGGGCACCCCCATTGGATTTCTTTGAATCGGCTGCCCACTCCATTCCCATGTTGAGCCTGGACAATGCCTTTGGGGATGAGGATGTTCTGGCCTTCCATGAAAGAAATATCAAAAATCTTGATTTTAAAGAGATCCGATACACGGCAGAACCCAAGCTGGACGGGGTGGCCGTTGAAC
>JAFLJU010000162.1 GCA_022712835.1 Desulfobacteraceae bacterium | reverse complement strand
GGATGTGATCAAGATCAATATTAAGATAGAAGAACTCAAAGAAGATCTGGTTACCTTGAAAGCCAAAAAGAAAAATATAGAAATCCGGATTCTTGAACTTTTAAACCTACCGGCCAACATCCGTTTAGGCAAGGCTATTGTCGCTCCGCAGCCTCCCAAAATAGCCGAACCTGAAGCTCTTTTTCCCATTGCCAGGGAGCACCGCCAGGAACTCAAAGCAATCCGGTTTCAGATCAACAAACTAACGTTCATGGTGGAGATGTCGGAATCCATGATAGAAGCTCCGTTTACCCTGGGATTTTCAACTTTTGAAAATGATATCGTCAACACAACGGGTACCGACGCCCCGAAAGAAGCTTTTGCTTCCAAAACCATGGCGGCTATGAAAAATAACAGCCCTACCAAGCCCTTATATGGGTTGGATGAACCCTGGATTGCGCAAACAAGGCAGAATCTGTCAAGCCTTCGACAAACGCTGTTAACCCAGGAAAATGCCACGACCAGGATGGTGAGAAATGCCTGGTTTAAAATAGACAAAAACCGAAGGGAGTTTAGCTTATATCAAAATCGAATTCTGCCCTTGGCAAAATCTGCGCTGGATGTGTCCACCAGGGAGTACGAAGCAGGATCCATCCCATTTTCCCAAGCCATTGATTCCTATACCTATTGGCTGAAAGTTAAATTGACCATCGCAAAAAAACAGGCTGACCTTGGCACCTCCTTTGCTGAATTGGAAAATATTGTGGGCAAAAAATTACAAAAAATACAGGGGAAAACTTCATGAACATAAAAAGGTTTGGATTGACCATTATCTTCACTGCGCTGATAACGGGTATAGCTGTTTTTTATCTTATGACTTCCCTGGGGTTCAACTCGGATTCCCCGACAACAGGACAAGCAACCAAAGAGGGCACAAAAGAACGGAAAATCATCTATTGGAAGGCCCCCATGGACCCCACTGAGATCTATGAAGAACCAGGCCAAAGTAAGATGGGCATGGATCTTGTCCCTGTGTACGAGGATGAGATGGCAGAAGATGAC
Source organism: Desulfobacteraceae bacterium (assembly GCA_022712835.1). Next base: position 5,625 of record JAFLJU010000162.1, on the reverse strand, counting down.
GATGACAAGGAACGAAAAATAGTCTATTGGAAGGCGCCCATGGACCCCACGGAAATTTATGAAGCACCGGGCAAAAGTAAGATGGGCATGGATCTGGTTCCGGTGTATGAGGACGAACTTGTGGGGGGAGTCGATATTAGAATAAACCCAGTGGTGGAACAGAACATGGGTCTGAAAATCGAACCCGTTGAAAAAGGTCCTTTGAATCACACCATCAAAACCTACGGGCATGTCACCTATGATGAAACCAGAACCGGTATCATCAGCCAGAAATCTTCCGGGTGGATCGAAACGCTATACGCAGATTATACGGGATTCAGGGTGGAAAAAGGGCAAGCCTTGTACGAAATATATTCCCCCTCTCTTCTGGCATCCCAGGAGGAATATCTGTCTGTTTATAAAAATTATAAGAAAAACAAAAGCCTATTGAATAAAGAACTTTTAGCCTCAGCCAAAAAAAGACTCCAATATTATGACATCGCAGACATTGAAATGGCCCGCATTGAACAGACCGGACAGGTCCAAAAAAGCCTGGCGGTCAGGTCTCCTTATAAGGGGGTGGTCACCCAAAAAAACGTCATTGAAGGGGCTTTTGTAAAATCTGGTGAAAGCCTGTTTACCATTTCCGATCTGTCCAGGGTCTGGGTGGAGGCCCATATTTTTGAATATGAACAGAACCTGGTCCATGAGGGGCAAGCGGTGGAGATGACCCTGTCCTATAATCCGGGTAAAATCTATAAAGGGAAGATTTCCTATATTTTCCCCTATCTTCAGGCCAAAACCCGGGACGTCATCATTCGGATCGCCTTTGACAATGAGACAGGAGAACTGAAACCGGATATGTTTGCACAAATTAAAATTCAAACCAATGCAGATAAAACCGGCCTGTTTATCTCTTCCCAGGCGGTTATTCATTCAGGAGACCGGCAATTGGTTTTCGTGGCAAAGGGGAAGGGCAAATTTACTCCCCGGCAGATCACCACAGGCGTTTTTCTGGAAGATGGGAAGGTGCAGGTCTTGACCGGCCTTACCCCGGGAGAAAATATTGTGGTCTCGGGCCAGTTTCTGCTGGATTCTGAATCCAAACTCAAAGAGGCGATACAGAAAATGATCGAGTCCAAATCAGGACCTGCCAAGGCGGGCAAGACGGCGGTAAAAGAGGATTCTGGGTTCTTTGACGAGATGGATGAGATGGATGAGAAAAAGCCTTCGGACGATTTTTTTCAAGACATGGAATAGACAAGGAATTCTGAGATGATAGATAAAATAATCGAATGGTCTGTAAACAATAGATTCATGGTGGTCCTGGCAACCTTTTTTGTCATTGTCGCGGGTATCCTGGCCATGCTCAACACGCCTTTGGATGCCATTCCGGATCTTTCCGACGTCCAGGTCATTATTTATACGGAATATCCGGGCCAGGCCCCCGAGGTGGTGGAGGACCAGGTCACCTACCCTTTGACAACGGCCATGCTCAGCGTCCCCTTTGCCAAGGTGGTAAGAGGGTACTCTTTTTTCGGGGTTTCCTTTGTTTACCTTATTTTTGAGGACGGTACCGATATTTACTGGGCCAGATCCCGGGTCATGGAATACTTAAATTTTGTGTCCGACCGCCTGCCGGCCGGGGTCACCCCCAGCCTTGGGCCCGATGCCACCGGGGTTGGCTGGGTATATGAATACATCTTAAAAGACACCACGGGCAAAACCGATCTTTCAGAGCTGCGCTCCCTCCAGGACTGGTTTTTGCGGTATGAACTGACTGCTGTTCCCGGGGTGTCAGAAGTTGCCAGCATCGGCGGGTTTGTCAAACAATACCAGGTGGAGGTGGATCCCAACAAGCTGCTTTCCTATAATATTCCCATCCAGAAAATAAAAAAAGCCATCCAGCGCTCCAATGCCGACGTGGGGGGCAAGCTCATTGAGATGGGGGAAACCGAATTCATGGTTCGGGGCCTGGGGTATATAAAGTCGGTTGAGGACCTTGAACTGATTGCGGTTTCCGTTGATGACAAAGGCACCCCTATTTTATTAAAGGATATTGCCAATATCGGGATCGGCCCTGAATTGCGCCGGGGAATCCTGGAATGGAACGGAGAAGGGGAAACGGTTGGCGGCGTGGTTATCATGCGCTATGGTGAAAATGCCCTTGAGGTGATCCAACGGGTAAAAGAAAAGTTAAAGGATCTGGAAAAAGGACTGCCCGAGGGGGTTGAGATCATTGCCGGCTATGATAGGTCCTCGCTTATCGAGCGGGCAGTTGAGACTCTGAAAGCCAAGCTCACCGAAGAGATGATCGTGGTAACCCTTATCTGCGTCATCTTTTTGCTTCATTTCAGATCCGCCTTTGTGGCCATTTTCACGCTTCCCGTGGGCATATTGATGTCTTTTCTGATCATGTATCCCTTTGGGGTGAATGCCAACATCATGAGCCTGGGGGGGATTGCCATTGCCATCGGGGTCATGGTGGACGCCTCCATTGTGATGGTGGAAAATGCCCACAAACATCTGGAACGGGACAAGGGCAAAAAGAGCCATACCCAGATCATCATCGACGCCTCCAAGGAAGTGGGGCCGGCCTTGTTTTTCAGCCTTTTGATCATTACGGTCTCATTTTTGCCGGTGTTCAGCTTAACGGAACAGTCGGGCCGGATGTTTCGGCCCCTGGCCTATACCAAGACCACAGCCATGGCCGCCTCTTCCATTCTGGCCATCACCATTATCCCGGTGCTCATGACCTTTTTTGTCCGGGAGAACACCATTGATCCTTTATTATCCAGGGGTCGGAAGATAAAGATCTGGATACTGGCCATGGCAGGACCTCCCCTGGTTGTTGTCGGCTTTGGTCTTGCCGGATTTAAACTGCCTGAATTAAGCCTGGTTGCGGCCCTTGGACTTTCCCTGTTCCTGGGGCTGTGTCTTGCCCCCCAGAAAATAATCCCCGAAAAGAGAAACCCTTTGAACCGGTTTCTGATCCGGATCTATCTGCCCGCCATCAAGCGGGTATTAAAATGGCGGAAAGTAACGGTGGTCATTGCGCTTGCAGCCATTGCCGTGACCTGGTATCCCATGAGTCGCGTGGGCAGCGAATTCATGCCCCCCTTGAACGAGGGGGATCTTTTGTACATGCCCACCACCCTGCCCGGGATCTCCATCACCAAGGCAAAGGAACTGCTCCAGCAGACCGACAAGATCATCCAGCGGTTTCCCGAAGTGAAAAGCACCCTGGGAAAGATTGGTCGTGCGGAGACCTCAACGGATCCAGCCCCCTTGTCCATGATCGAAACTGTGATCATGCTCAGACCCCAGGTGGAGTATGAACAGATTGAAAAGGAGCGGTTTTATTCAGGCTGGCCTGGCTGGCTGAAAAAGCCTTTGACCTGGGTCTGGCCGGAACAGGTACGGGGAAAAATTCTCCATGAATGGCGGAAAAAACCCATTGACTGGTTTTATTCAGGCTGGCCCGGCTTTTTAAAAGTACCGTTCACCTGGGTTTTACCACAAGATCGGTATATCACCATCCAGGAGCTGTCCGATGACCTGGATCAGGCGGTGAAGTTTCCCGGGCTGACCAATGCCTGGACCATGCCCATCAAGACAAGGATTGATATGCTCTCCACGGGCATTAAAACCCCGGTGGGCATCAAGATCATGGGACCCGATCTTTCCACCCTGGCAGGGTTAGGCGAACAGATCGAGGCCCTGCTCAGAAATGAAAAAGGCACCCGGTCGGTATTTTCCGAGCGGGTCACCGGCGGTAATTACCTTGATTTTACCATCAAAAGAAAAGAGATCGCCCGGTACGGCCTGACAATTCAGGATGTCCAGGATATCATCAAGACAGCCATCGGCGGGATGAATGTGACCTATACCGTGGAGGGGTTGGAACGGTATCCTGTTAACCTGCGCTACAATCGAAAATTTCGGGACAATATTGACGAGCTGCGACGGGTGTTGGTGCCCACGCCTTCCGGCGCCCAGGTGCCCCTGATCCAGTTGGCGGATATTTCCATTAAAAAGGGGCCTGCCGGCATCAAGAGTGAGAACTCCAAACGAAGTGCCTGGGTATTTGTGGATATTCAGAATATTGATATTGGCAGCTATGTGAAGCAGGCCCAAAAACTTGTGGATGAAAACATCCAGCTGCCAGCCGGATACTCCCTTGTCTGGTCCGGCCAGTATGAGTATATGGAAAAGGCCCGGAAAACCCTGAACGTGATTGTTCCGGCCACCCTGCTGGTGATCTTTATCCTGCTCTTTATCCACTTTAACAATATCATCGAGGTGGTCATTGTGATGGCCAGTCTTCCCTTTGCCCTTCTGGGCGGGTTCTGGCTGATTTATCTTTTGGGATACAACATGTCCGTTGCCGTGGGGGTGGGGTTCATTGCCCTGGCAGGCCTTGCCACGGAAACCGGTATTGTTATGCTGGTCTACCTGGATGAGGTGTTTAAGCGGAAAACAAAAGAAAATCAGATGAACACGGCTGCCGACCTCCATGCCGCCATTGTTGAAGGTGCCGTGGACAGGGTCCGGCCTAAAATCATGACCGTTGCCACCACCCTGATCGGTCTTTTGCCGGTCATGTACGGTGCTGGTGCTGGCTCCCAGATCATGAAACGGATCGCCGCCCCCATGGTGGGTGGGCTTATTTCCTCCACCATTATGACATTAATCATTATCCCGGTGATCTACGATCTGTGGAAAACCTGGGAACTCAATAAAACAAACAACCTATAAAGAAAGGAATTTACCCATGAACTCAATTTTGAAACCCATTATTACCCTTATTTTTACCGCATTGATTTTGACCGGTGCTGCCTTTGCCGGTGATGCCTTAGCAGGTGATGACATGAAAGGCCATGATATGTCTTCATCAGACAAAATTGGAGATCTTTTCCATGAATCCATGGTGGATGGGTTTATGCTCTCCTATTACCTTATGGATCTTCGTGATCAGAAAGCCGATGACAAAAAAGACATGGATAAGCCCCATCACATCATGCTTTATATCATGGATAAAGATCATAAACCCGTTCTTGAAGGAAAGGTCGGATTCATGATCAAGGATGATCAGGGGACTCCCCAGAAAGCCATGGCCATGTATATGAGTAATGGGTTCGGTATCACAGCGGATATGAAGCACAAAGGCATCTACACCATTACGGCCAAGGCCCTTGTGGGAGACAGCAAGCTGGTGGACAGCTTTACCCATGAAATGAAATAACCGGCATGGCCGGAGCTAAGGTATTTGCTCCTACACAACAAAAAATGAAACTCATATAATTGCAATGCCTTGGCCGGAGTTTCATATAAATATACATCATTTGAAATAGCCAAAGGGCACGGGAGGATCTCCCTTGCCCTTTCTTCCAAACACATAATTTTCAGGTCAGCCCATATTTTTTGAGCTTATTGTTCAGTGTGGCCCGTTTGATATTGTGCTGGGGGCGGTTAAATACCGCCCCATTTCACCTTGCCTTCCCTGCTTTTCCGGTCTCATCAACCGTTCATCTCAATGGAAATTTTCAGCTGGATACTGACCCCTGTGGACACTCTGGAAAAATTTCCGGCCCTTGTATAAATGAACCAGTGCTGATATTATATCGGTGTAATATTTTTTTGATC